>JANNEX010000477.1:0-2893 GCA_031379155.1 Rubrivivax sp. | reverse complement strand
CTCAACCTGTGGCGCAAGCGCGTGGGTGCGCCCAAGGCGGGCGAGCCTGCCTTGCCCGTGCTCTTTGTCGTACACGGTTCGTCCAACTCCACACGCTCGTCTTACGACCTGAACGTGCCAGGCAAGGGCGAATATTCCTTGATGAACGTCTTTGCCCGTTACGGCTATGACGTGTGGACCGTGGACCACGACGGCTATGGCCGTTCGGGCAGTTCTGGCAACAACTCTGACATCGCCAGCGGCGTGGAAGACTTGAAAGCCGCCCTGCCCGTGGTGTGGGCGGAAACAGGACTGAGAGTGGCGCATTTCTACGGCACTTCATCAGGCGCCATCCGCGCCGGTGCCTATGCGCAGGTGCAGCCCCAGCATGTGGCCAAGCTGGTGCTGGTGGCCTTCACGCACAAGGGCACGGGTTCGCCCGAAATCAGCCGCCGCGCCGCGCGTGTGGCTGAACTGCGCGCCAGCCCGCGCCGTTTGCGCGACGCAGCCATGATCCGCTCCATCTTCACGCGCGACGGCCATGCCGCCAGCTACGACCCCGCCGTCGCCGAAGCCATCGCTGCCGATGAACTGAAATTTGGCGACCAGATTCCGACCGGCACTTACCTGGACATGGCCGCCAACCTGCCGCTGGTGGACCCCCGCAAAGTGCTGTCGCCGGTGCTCATGGTCCGTGGTGAACACGATGGCAACTCCACCACCGACGACTTGCTGGACTTCTACCGCCAGTTGCCCAATGGCGACCGCCAGTTTGTGATCTTGCCGCACACCGCGCACAGTGCGGGCTACAGCAACAACCGGCACTTGCTGTGGTACGCCACGCGCAACTTTCTGGCCGCACCTGCGGCGGCTTGATGGAGTCAGCCGCAACCCATCTTGAGGAGCACACCATGGCCAGCTACCGAACATTCGCCCAGCACCTGGACCCCAGTGTCGGCCCCAAGCGCATCCTGGCACTGGATGGCGGCGGCCTGCGCGGTGTGCTCACGCTGGGCATGTTGCGTGAGATCGAAACCCAACTGCGTGCACGCCATGGCGGCGACCCCGCGTTTCGCTTGAGCGACTACTTTGACCTCATGGCCGGCACGTCCACCGGCGCCATCATCGCCGCCGCGCTGTCGCTGGGCATGAGCGTGGATGAAGTGCACCAGCACTACCTGTCACTGGGCAACTTTGTCTTCAAGCGCAGCTTGCTGCGCTGGGGCGCGCTGCGCGCCAAGTTTGACGCTGCCAAAGTCAAACAAGCGCTGCTTGGCGTGTTGGGTGAAAGGCGCATGGACAGCACTGACTTTTGCACCGGCCTTTTGGTAGTGAGCAAGCGGCTGGACACGGGCAGCACCTGGCCCATCACCAACAACCCCAAGGCCCAATACTTCAAGGCCGGCAAGCAGGCCACGACCATTGCCAACGCTGAATACCCGCTGTGGCAGGTGGTGCGTGCCAGCACGGCAGCACCCTATTTCTTTGACCCCGAAACCTTGCGCATAGGCCGCAGCGCGGGTGGTGTCAAAGCCGTCACGGGCGACTTTGTCGACGGCGGTGTGAGCCCCGCCAACAACCCGGCACTGCAAGCCTTGATGACGGCCACCATGGACGGCTACCGGCTGGGCTGGCAGACCGGTGAACAGCAACTTCTGGTGGTCTCGGTGGGTACTGGCAAAGCCAATGCCGAGGTCGGCCACGCCAACCTCATTGAAGGCACATCGGCCATCCATGCCGTGCTGTCGCTCAAGGCGCTGATGGAAGACTGTGCCGACCAGGTCGAGACGCTGATGCAGTGGCTGTCCCACAGCCCCACCGCCCGCGCCATTGACCGCGAAATGGGCACTGCCCGGCCGGTGCTGGGTGGGCAGGCCTTGTGCAGCTACCTGCGCTACAACGTGCACCTGCAAAGCGACTGGTGCACCAAGAATTTGGGTGAAGCCATCAGTGCCCGGGCGCTCAAAGCCCTGGAGGCCATGGACCAGCCTGACAACATCCCGGAGCTTGACCGTGTCGGGCGCCTGGCGGGGCGCAAGCTGGTCAAGCCAGAACACTTCAACGCTGCGTTTGACCTGGCTGCGGGCTAACGCCCATCTGGCGGCCATCTTGCGCAGCCGCGTTTGAGTTTACGGTGCCAGGCGGGGCAGCCATTGCCGGCTGTCTATGACTTGCAATTCAAACTGCCCCAGGGCCTTGGCCATGCGCACCATGTGCGCGGTGCCGCCAGTGTTGCCGTCGTCCTGGCCGTCCCACAGCACCAGCAAGGTCACGCGCTGGGCGCCCCAGGCCTGCGCCAAGGCCATGACCCAGCGGTTGCCACGCTCCCAGGCGTTGATGCCCACGCGCCCTTGCAGCCAGCGCGGCAGCTCAGCGCTGTCGGCCAGTTGCAGCAGACTTTTCTCGTGGGCTTTGACGAGCGCCAAAAAGCGCGCGCGCCAGGCGTCGGCGGCGGCAAAGGCCAGGCTGGCCACAGCCTGTGCAGGCATGGGCAGGCACAAGCGGCTGTGCAGGCCCAACTCGGCACACAGCTCGTGCAACAGGATGTCGGCACCCGGCGCTGCACTGGCCAGCACGCTCAGGCTTTCGTCGTCGGCCAGGCCCGCCATCAGCCCACGCAGGCTGTCTTGCATGCAGGCGCGCGCCTGGGCCTCAGCAGCCGCCGGAAAGCGCGGTGCTGCATCGCCAGCGTCGATGCAGTGGCCTGAAAAAACCACCAGGTGTTGGCGCGGGCTGGGCGGCGCAGATGCACCTGGCTGCGCAGGCGTGGGCGCCGCAAAGGCCTGCATGACCGCCTGTGCCGCGCTGGCGCGCAGGCCCAGTTGTGCGAACAACGCCAGTTGGCCGCGTGCCGCGTCCCAGGCGAAGAGTTTGTTGGGCGGCATGGCATCGCGATAGGCCTGCACCAGCACCG
>JANNEX010000443.1:0-1758 GCA_031379155.1 Rubrivivax sp. | reverse complement strand
CAGGGCGAAAGGCAGCTTCGCACGCGGGTCGCTGAACACGACGCGCTCCATGCAGCCGCCCAGGGCGCGACGGCTCAGCGCGTTGGCACCAAAGGCACCCGCCCAGCCGAGCACTGACGCTGCACGGCCAGGCCGGTGCAGCAGGCCGCGGCCTCGGCTGGTGAAGACGTGCAAACGAAAGCGCGGGTGCGCCAAGATCTGCTGCGCCGCCTCACCCAGCCGCTCTTGCAATCGCAGGCTGAAAATTTCAGTCACCACCGCTGCCGTGGGCATCTTGCCCGGCGCGTGCGGGTAACTTTGGGTGATGTAGTCTTCGCCCAATTGTGTCAGTGCTTCATCGGCGTTAGGCAAGCAGGCTGCGGCCATGCGCCATGCGCCGATGGACGCGCCCAGCAGGTGCACTGGGTGCTGCGGCGCAGCCAGCCATTGGCCGAAAATGAAACGGTCCAGCGGCAACAGCACCAGTCCCTTGGGTCCACCGGCGGCAGCGGGAATGACAGCCACGTCTGCCGGCTTCAGGCCACGTTCACGCAAGTGCGCACGCGCACGGGGACCGGCAAAAACTTGCAGTGCCCGCATGTGTCTGCCCTGACTCTTGCCCCGGCCCCGGCCCCGGCCCCGGCCCTAGCGCTTGAGCTTCGAAAACGCCGCCGCCATGGCGCTGGCGGCTTCGGGTTGGCGGCCTGGGTTCGCGCCACGCGGCTGGTGGCGAGCGGCAGGCTGAAAACTGTTGTCGCCCGCACCCGCGCGCGGCGCGGCAGCGTCCAGCTTCATGGTCAGTGAGATGCGTTTGCGCGCCAAGTCCACCTCCAGCACCTTGACCTTGACCACCTGCCCGGTCTTGACCACCTCACGCGCGTCGCTGACAAACTTGTTGGCCAACTGGCTGACGTGGATAAGGCCGTCCTGATGCACGCCCAAATCCACAAAAGCACCGAACTGCGCCACGTTGCTGACCGTGCCTTCGAGCAGCATGCCGGGCTGCAAATCTCTCAGGTCGTTGACGGCATCGTTGAGCTTGGCCACGACAAAGCCAGGGCGCGGGTCACGGCCCGGTTTTTCCAGCTCGGTGATGATGTCCTTGACGGTAATGGCGCCGAATTTCTCATCCGCAAAAGCCTCGGGCTTGAGCGTGCGCAGCACGTCGGCGCGGCCCATCAACTCGGCCACGCCGCGCTGCGTGCTGGCCAGCATCTTTTGCACCACCGGATAGGTCTCGGGATGCACGCCCGTCACGTCCAGCGGGTTGTCGCCGTCGCGTATGCGCAAGAAGCCGGCTGACTGCTCAAAGGTCTTGGGCCCCAGCCCGGCGACGTCCAGCAACTGGCGGCGGTTCTTGAAAGCGCCATTGGCATCACGCCAACGCACGATGCTGGCGGCCACCGCCGCGCTCAAGCCCGAGACGCGCGACAGCAAAGGCGCCGACGCGGTGTTGAGGTCCACACCCACCGCATTCACACAGTCTTCCACCACCGCGTCAAGTGAACGCGCCAGCCCGCCTTGATTTAGGTCGTGCTGGTACTGGCCGACGCCAATGCTCTTGGGGTCTATCTTCACCAGCTCGGCCAGCGGGTCTTGCAAGCGGCGCGCAATGCTCACCGCGCCGCGCAGGCTGACGTCCAGCTCGGGCAACTCTTTGCTGGCAAATTCACTCGCGCTGTAGACCGAGGCACCGGCCTCGCTGACCACCACCTTGTCGAGCTTCACATCCGGTGCCAGCGACGTGATGCGCTTGATCAGGTCACCCGCCAGCTTGTC
>JANNEX010000430.1:0-2004 GCA_031379155.1 Rubrivivax sp. | reverse complement strand
AAGAAAACACCGCCACCATGAGCGCCGTGCCCACGTCGGCGCCCAGCATCACGGCCAGGCCGGCTGCCGTGCCCACCAGGCCGGTGCCGACGAATGAAGCCACGATCAAACAGGTGGCCGTGCTGCTTTGCACCAGGCTGGTCACGCCCAGCCCAGCTAACGCGGCAGTGAAGCGGTTGCTGACGCTGCGCTGCAAGACATGGCGCAGGTTTTCACCCAGCACACGCAGCATGCCGGTGCGCACGATGTGCGTGCCCCACACCAGCAGGGCAATGGCGGCGAGCAAGTTGAGGAGGTGGATCATGGGCGTCAGGTGATGGGGACGGGTCTTATACCCTCACCCGCCGTGTCTGGCGTGGCTTGTGGTGACGCTCACAGCCACGGCATCGAATAAGTCTTCAAGTTAGTAAAACTCTTCATCGCTTCTTGCACACCTTCTTTGTAGCCCAGGCCCGAGTCCTTGATGCCGCCAAAGGGTGTCAGCTCCAGGCGATACCCCGGCACCTCGCGCACATTCACCGTGCCCACTTTCAGCTCGGTGACAAAGCGCGTGATGTGGTCCAGCCGATTTGTGCACACCGCTGAACTCAGGCCGTAAGCGGTGCCGTTGCTGATCTGGATCGCTTCTTCAATGCTGTCAAAGCCGATGATGGGCGACACGGGACCAAAGGTCTCTTGCATCACCACCGTCATGTCGGGATGCACGTGGTCAATGACCGTGGGCGAATACAGCGCGCCCACGCGTGTGTTGCCGGCCAACAAGCGCGCGCCTTGCGCCACGGCTTCGTTGACACGCGCTTCGAACAAACGCGCGGCGGCTTCGTCAATGACGGTGCCCATGTCCAGCTTGGGGTCGGCCGGGTTGCCGTAACTCCAAGCCTTGGTTTTGTCCACCACAAAATCGGTGAAGCGCTGGCGCACGGCGTTGTGCACCAGCATGCGTTTGACGGCTGTGCAGCGCTGGCCCGAGTTTTTGTAAGAGCCCTGCACGGCCAATGAGCTGGCTTCGTCCAGGTCGGCGTCTTCCATCACGATGAGCGGGTCGTTGCCGCCCAATTCCAGCACCACGCGCCGGTAGCCCGCCTTGCTGGCAATGTATTTGCCGATGGCCACGCCACCGGTGAAGGTCACCAGGTCCACCGCCGCGTGGGTGATGAGTTCATCGGCAATCTCGGCCGGGTCGCCCGTCACCACTTGCAGCATTTCGTGCGGCAGGCCGGCCTCGTAGAGCAGGTCAGCAAAGTACAAAGCCGACAAGGGCACTTTCTCAGACGGCTTGAGCACCATGCGGTTGTTGGTGGCCACCGACGGCACCACTTTGTGCGCCACCTGGTTCATGGGATGGTTGAAAGGCGTGATAGCGGTGATGACACCTTGCAGCGGCTCGCGCAAGGTGTGGACACGCCGCTTGCGGCCATGCGGTGTGATGTCGCAGCTGAAGGTTTGCGCGTCGTCCACCAGGCATTCTTTGGCGCCGAACATCAGCACGTCAGCCACACGGCCGGCCTCATAGGTGGCGTCTTTCATGCACAGGCCAGACTCGCTGCTGATGAGTGCGGCAATGTCGGGTGCTCGTTCGCGCACCAGGGCCGCCGCGCGGTTGAGGATGTTGCAACGCTCAAAGCGCGACAGCTTGGCGCGGTAGGCCTGGGCCACGTCCAAGGCCCGACGCACTTCAGCCAGTGTGGCTTTGGGCACGCTGCCCACGGCGGCGCCGGTGTAGGGGTTGTGCACGGTGATGCGGCGCTGCGCCGGGCGGTCGTCCAGGCCGACTTTGAGGCCGGCGATGCGCATGGCTTCCTGTTTCATGACTGCGGCCTCATGGGCTGTCTTTCATTGCGCGCGGTTCAGCGCCAAGTCGAAGGCGTCAAAGTTGCGCCAGCGCCGGTCTGGTTCAAGGTTCTTGATCGGCCGGTTGATGATCAGCGGCACGCGCTGCTCCGACACGCCGCCGTGGCTGCGCAGCGGCACTTCCAGTGCGCTCAGGTCATGGCGGGAAGCCGC
>JANNEX010000400.1:0-11200 GCA_031379155.1 Rubrivivax sp. | reverse complement strand
GGCGCTGCCTTCTTGCCCGGCGCTGGCCCGGTCTGCACCACCAGCACGCGCACCGACTGCGGCGCCAGCAGCAACAAGGCGCCGCCATTGGCGTCGGCCTGCGTGGCCGTGGCACCACCGGCCGGGTAGGCCGACACCAGGCGCGCACGCGGCGGCAGGCCCTGCATCTGCGCCGGTGCGGCGCGGGTGTCGTAGTTGATGAGCACCACCGTGTGTTCCTGTTGTTTGTCCTGCTGCCACTTGCGCTGCCAACCCGCCACCAGACCCTGCGCAAAAGCGCCTTCATAGCTGCCACGCGCAATCGACGGCAAGGTGTTGCGCAGGCCAATCATCGTCTTGTAGAAGTGGTAGATGGATGCCGGCTCACGCAACTGCGCGGCCACGTTGTGGGTGGCGAGGTTGGGCGCCAGCGGACGAAAGGGAGTGCCGCTGGTGAAGCCTGCGGTGGCCGCGTCTGCGCTCCAACTCATGGGGCTGCGCAAGGGCAAATCGCCCGCCACATTCAAGGCGCCGGCCTGGCCGATTTCTTCGCCGAAATAAATGAAGGGTGTGCCGGGTTGCAGCAGATAGCCGGCGGCCGCCAGCTTGTAGCGCTTCTCGTCGCCATCCACCTGGTCCCACAAACGGCGGCCGGCAAAGATGTCGTGGCTGGACAAAAAGGTGGCCATGGTGGGGCGCGCTTTTTGGAAGTACTCGGCGACCTTTTGCACAGCCTCTGCTTTGCCCTTGGCGGCCTCGACGTAGTGCTGCACAAAGCCAAAGGCGAAGGCGCCGCCGCACACCGCCGGGTCACCGTATTGCTGCGGCTCGGCCGTGGCTTCGCACACCACGTAGCGCTGGCTGTAAGTCTTGATGAGGTCTTGCAACTGGCGGGTTAGGGCGCGGCTTTGCGGCTGGTCGTTCCAGTCTTTGGCGTTGCTCTCAAACAGGTGCGGCACGGCGTCCAGCCGATAGCCGTCGAGGCCGCGATTGAGCCAAAAGCGCAGGCTGCTGAAGTGGTATTCCTGAACCGCCGGATTGTTGAAATTGAAGTCGGGCATGTGCGGCCCGAAGGTGCCGAAGTAGAAGTCGCGCGCCTCAGACGCAGCCAGCGGCAGGTCCTTGACCTCACCCTCCCACAACCAAGGCTGGGCGCCGACGTGGTACCACGGGTACTTGCCCCAGATGTCCCAGCCGGGTGGTGCGCTGTCGCTCCATACAAACCAATCGCGGTAAGCGCTGTCCTTGCCTTTGAGCGCGTCCACGAACAGCGGGTGGCTGGCCGCGCTGTGGTTGATGACGTAGTCCATGATGACGCCAATGCCACGTTTGTGAGCCTGCACCAGCAGCTCGTCAAAGTCGGCCAAGGTGCCGTATTCGGGCGCGATGTCGCGGAAGTCTGTCGTCGCGTAGCCGTGGTCGCCGTCGGCGTTTTTGGTGATGGGCATGAGCCAGATGCCGCGTATGCCCAGGCCTTGCAAGTAGTCCAGGCTTAGTGTCAGGCCGCGCAGGTCGCCGATGCCGTCGCCATTGCTGTCGCGCCAGGCGCGCACGAAGATTTCCATGAAGGCGCCGTGCTGCCAGCCGTCTTGCAAGGTCTTGGGCAGGCGGCTGCTCAAGTCAGTGGCGGGCACGGGGCGGGTGTCGATGACCGCCGGCTGCGCTGCCACACCCAAGACCCAAGCCAAAGCGCAGGAAACGACGGCGCTGCGCCACGAGGCGTAGGAAACGAGAGTGCCGCGCCCCAAGGCGTAGAAAACGAGAGTGCCGCGCCCCAAGGCGCGTGTGCTGAATTCAGGCATGGTTGGGGCAGGGCTGTTGGCTTCGTTACGATGATGCACCAAAGACCGGAGTGCCCATGCCCGACTACCTGCGCCTGCCCGTCATCAGCTCTTTTCTGGCGTTAGGCATGACGGCTGCCCAGGCCACCCAAACAGCGCCCAAGCTCGCCGACTGCGATGCGGGCTTCCAGGCCGTGCTGCAAGCCAGCGCCGCGCCGGCCACCGAAGCGCAAGCCGTGTGGCTGGACCGGCGCTTGATGCGCTGGCCAGGAGCCGCAGCCGATGGCAGCTTCAGGCTCGTGCACTCGCGCAGCGGCCAACTGGTGGCCACGGTGGGCCAGCCTGTGCGTGGCGCCGACACCAGCCTGGCGCTGACCCTGCACCGCCAGGCACTGACCAGCGCACTGCAACAGCGCTTCAAGTGGGTGGGCGCGGGCCCGGTGCTGGCGCTGCGCGGCGCTGACCTCAAGCACCTGGGCCGCCTGCACCAAGGTCAGCTGCTGCTGGTGCAGCAAGACGCACAGGGCCGCGTGCAACAAGCCACATCGCTGCAAAAGGCTGGCGCTTTGGACGACCTCTACGGCGCTGCCACCCGCCTGTCTGACCTGGGTGCGGTGCCCAGCGCGCGCGCCACCGGCTTCAGGCTGTGGGCGCCCACGGCGCGGACAGTGGCGCTGTGCCTGCATGACGACGGCAGCGCGCCTGCGCGCGCGGTGCAGCCCATGCAGCGCGACAAGGCCACCGGAGCCTGGTCCATCCACCTAACACGCGACTTGAGTGGCAGCTACTACACCTACCTGGTCGATGTCTTCGTGCCCGGCGTGGGCCTGGTGCGCAATCGCGTCACCGACCCCTACTCACTAAGCCTGGCGGCCGATTCGCGCCGCACCTGGATAGGCAGCCTCGACCAGCCCTCACTGATGCCCGAAGGCTGGCAACAAACGATGCTGCCCACGCGCGTGCAAGCGGCCACCGACATGGTCATCTACGAGCTGCATGTGCGCGACTTTTCCATCAGCGACGCCAGCGTATCGGCCGCACAGCGTGGCAAGTACGGCGCCTTCGCTGAAAGCAACTCCAAGGGCATGCAACACCTCAAAGCCATGTCGGCCGCCGGCCTGACCGACGTGCACCTGTTGCCCGTGTTTGACCTGGCCACCGTGCCCGAGCAGGGCTGCACATCACCTTCATCACAAGCCCTGAGCAACGCGGCGCCCGACAGCGAAAGCCAGCAAGCTGCCGTCATGGCGGGTGCGGCCACCGACTGCTTCAACTGGGGCTACGACCCCTGGCACTACACCGCACCCGAAGGCAGTTATGCCAGCGACGCCAGCCGAGGTGAAGTGCGCGTGTTGGAGTTTCGCCGCCTGGTGCAAGCCCTGCACAAAGCCGGGCTGCGCGTGGGCATGGACGTGGTCTACAACCACACCACGGCCAGCGGGCAAAAAGAGAAGTCGGTGCTGGACCGCATCGTGCCCGGCTACTACCAGCGCTTGAACGCCAAGGGCGCGGTTGAGATGTCGACCTGCTGCGACAACACGGCGACCGAAAACGCCATGATGGCCAAGCTGATGATCGACTCGGCCGTGGTCTGGGCGCGTGACTACAAAATCGACAGCTTCCGTTTTGACCTCATGGGCCACCAGCCACGCGCCGCCATGCTGGCGCTGCAAGCGGCGGTGAACAAGGCCGCAGGCCGCCACATCCACCTCATCGGCGAGGGCTGGAATTTTGGCGAGGTCAAAGACGGCGCACATTTTGTGCAGGCCGCGCAGGGCAGCCTCAACGGCAGCGGCATCGGCTCATTCAGCGACCGCAGCCGCGACGCCGCACGTGGTGGCGGCTGGGGCGACAACGCGGCACAGACACTGGCCAATCAGGGCTGGCTCAACGGCCAGTTCTACGACCCCAAACCCGGCGCCAGCGCCAGCAAGGCCGACTTGCTGCGCAGCGCAGACCTGGTGCGCGTGGGACTGGCCGGCACGCTGCGTGACTACCGCATGACCACGTTTGAGGGCAGCGTCAAAGCCCTGTCAGAAATCGACTACGCCGGCCAGGGCGCGGGTTTTGCCAGCCAGCCCGGCGAGGTCGTGAACTACGTCGAGAACCACGACGGCCAGACGTTGTTTGACATCAACGTGCTGCGCCTGCCCAGCCACACCAGCCGTGAAGACCGCGCCCGCGTGCAGGTGCTGGGCCTGGCGCTGACCAGCTTCAGCCAGGGCGTGGCCTATTTCCACGCCGGCATTGAAGCGCTGCGCAGCAAAAGTGGCGACCGCAACAGCTACGACAGCGGCGACTGGTTCAACCGCCTGGACTGGACCTTCAGCGACAACTTCTGGGGCAGTGGCCTGCCGCCCAATCAAGACAACGCCGACTTCTGGCCCGCGCTCAAACCGCTGTTGGCCGACCCCCGGCACAAGCCCACGCCCGCCGACATTCGCTTCACGCGCGACGCTTTTCTGGACCTGCTCAAGATGCGCGCCAGCAGCAGCCTGTTTCGCCTGCGCACGGCAAACGACGTGGCGCAGCGCCTGAGTTTGCACAACACCGGCCCCGACCAGGCCGCGACACTGATGGTGGGCCACCTGGACGGCCGTGGCCTGGCGGGTGCCGGCTTTGCCGAAGTGCTCTACCTGATCAACGCCGACACGGCGGCCATCACCCTGCCCCTGCCGGCACTCAAGGGCCGCACCTTTGTGCTGCACCCGGTGCACCGCGCGGCCAGTGCGGCCGACCCGCGGCCCGCCACGCAGGCGCGCTGGGACGCGGCCAGCGGCACCGTCAGCGTGCCGGCGCGCACGGCCCTGGTCTACGTGCTGGACTGATGCGCCGCGCGTGGCAGGCACACGCTGAAACTCGAACCCGCGCCGACGCTGCTGGCGACCTGGATGTCGCCGCCCATCAACTGCACCAGCGCGCGCGTCACGGCCAGGCCAATGCCGGCACCGTCAACGCTGCTGCTGGCCTGGTCGCCACGCTGGAAGGGCTCGAACAAGCGCGCCATTCCGGCTTCGGAAATGCCCAGCCCTGTGTCATGGATGTTGACCGTTATGTCACCGGCAGCCTGTGGCGCCAGTTCCACCGTCACACTGCCACCCGGGCGGTTGTATTTGATGGCGTTGCTGAGCAAGTTGAGCAGCACCTGGCGCATACGGTTGCGGTCGGCCTGCACGCTGAACTCGGCACCGGGCAGCAGCACCAGCTTGACCTGGGCCTTGTCGGCTTGCGTGCCCAGCAGTGCCAGGGCCTGCACCACCAAGGCGCGCAGCGCCACCGGCTCCAGCTGCAAGGCCATGCCACCGGCTTCAATGCGCGTCAGGTCCAGCATGTCGTTGATCATGTGCAGCAGGTGCTCACCGGCTTCGCGGATGAGCTTCAAGCGCCGCTGCTGGCCCGCCATGGGCACTTCCTGCACGTCCAACTCCATCAATTGCGCAAAGCCCAGCACGGCGTTGAGCGGCGTGCGCAATTCGTGGCTCATGCGGGCCAAAAACTGTGTCTTGGCGCGGCTGGCGGCTTGCGCCTGTGCGACATCTTCGCGCGAACGCATGAGCTCTCGGCGTTCGGTCACGTCTTCCATGCTGCCATGCCACAGCGTGCCGCCGTCGGCCTGGGGTTGGCCAGCGCAAATCAGGCGCAACCAGCGCACCTGGCCATCCGCGCGCCGGATGCGGTATTCGGTGACAAGGTCGCTGCCGTCACCCGGAAAATTGGACGCTGGTGCAGCGGCCAGGTCTTCGGGCACGATGAGCTGCCCGAACAGGTCACCGTCGCGCAGCAACGCCTCGGGCTCGAGCCCCAGCACGTCGCGGCTGTGCTCGCTGACGTAGAGAAAGTCGCGCTTGCCATCTGGCCGGTTGCGGCTTTGGAACAGCACCTGCGGCACGCTGAGTGCGATGCTGGCCAGGCGGCTCTGGGCCTCTTGCGCAGCGGCTTGAGCGGCGACTTGCATGGCGCGGCGCTGGGTGACGTCGGTCTGTGTGCCCACCATGCGACGCGGCCTGCCGTCGGCATGGCGTTCGACGATGCGGCCGCGCTCGACCATCCAGCGCCATTGGCCGTCACTGGCCTTGATGCGGTAGGTGTGTTCGTAGACCGGCGTCTGGCCACATTCATGGCGCAGATAGGCCTCGTGGTTGCCGGCGCGGTCTTCAGGATGGATGAGGCCGTTCCAGTCTTCTTGCGTATGCCCCACTTGTCCTGGCGCGTAGCCCAGCAAAGCAAAGCCCTGGTCGATGTCGCTGAGCCAGTCGTTGTCTATCCACCATTCCCAGACAAAGGTGTCGGCTCCGGCCAGCGCAGCGCGAATGAGATCGGCGCCCGCCGCTGGGTTGGCGTCGGGCTGTTCTTGCTCGGCGTGATGCAGCAAGTCGATCAGCGCGGGCAGCAGCTCTTGAAATTCACTTTCAAGTGCACGCAGCTCATGCGCGCCTTGCACCTGCAACACACCCAGCACACGCCCCAGGCGCTGCAAGGGCAAGCCTGAGCGTGGCGCGTCACTGGCCTGGCCTTCAAGCCAACGTGTGCTGCCGTCTGGCGCCAAGGCCTGGAGCTGGCAGGCGCGGCCCAGGGCGCGACCCATGGCCGCCACCAGCAAGCGCAGCGCGTGGCGCGCGTCGCGGCGCTCGAGGTGGTCGAGCAGCGCGTCGCGGGCTATCGCCAGCAGCGCTTGCTTCATGCGGGGTCAGCGGCCGCTCAGTGGCCGCTCAGTGGGCGCTCATTTGGCGCTCAATGGGCGCTCAGTGGCCATGACTCAACTTCTCGCCCGCCTTGAGCCGGTACACGGTGCCGCAATACGGGCAGCGACCCTGCCCGCTGCTGGCCACGTCGATAAAGACCTTGGGGTGGTTGCTCCACAGCGCCATCTTGGGATTGGGGCAGAAGACCACGCCAGGGCCGGTCAGATCAGCAGCGGCAAGTTCAACAACAGAATTGGCGGATGGGTTCATGGGTGGCTCAGACCAGCGTCAGCCATTGCGCGTACTTGGGATTGCGGCCATTCACGATGTCAAAAAACGCGCTCTGGATTTTTTCGGTGATGGGGCCCCGGCTGCCGGCACCCAGCTCTATGCGGTCCAACTCGCGGATGGGCGTGACCTCTGCCGCCGTGCCGGTGAAAAAGGCCTCGTCGCAAATGTAGACCTCGTCGCGCGTGATGCGCTTTTCCACCACCTTCAAACCCATGTCCTGGCAGATGTGGAAGATGGTGTTGCGCGTGATGCCGTTGAGCGCACCGGCGCTCAGGTCGGGCGTATAGACCACGCCGCCCTTGATGACAAACAGGTTCTCGCCCGCGCCTTCGCTGACAAAGCCGCTGGCGTCCAGCAGCATCGCTTCGTCATAGCCATCGTCAGTGGCTTCCATGTTGGCCAGGATGCTGTTGGTGTAGTTGCTGACCGCCTTGGCCTGTGTCATGGTGATGTTGACGTGGTGGCGCGTGTAGCTGCTGATCTTGACGCGGATGCCGCGCTTCAAACCTTCATCGCCCAGGTAGGCGCCCCAGGTCCAGGCCGCCACCATCAGGTGGATGGTGTTGCCGCGTGGGCTGACGCCCAGTTTTTGGTCGCCAATCCAGGTCAGCGGGCGCAGGTAGCAGCTTTCCAGCTTGTTTTCACGCACCACCTGGCGCTGCGCTTCAAAGACCTGCTCTTGCGTGAAGGGGATCTTCATGCGCAGGATCTTGGCGCTGTTGAAGAGGCGTTCGGTGTGCTCTTTCAAACGAAAGATGGCCGTGCCCTTGGCGGTCTTGTAGGCGCGCACACCTTCAAAAGCGCCGCAGCCGTAATGCAGGGTGTGTGACAGGACGTGGATCTTGGCGTCGCGCCAGTCGACCAGTTGGCCGTCCATCCAGATCTTGCCGTCGCGGTCGGACATGGACATGTTTTTTCCTTTGGCTGGGGAGCGGTAAAGCGCTCGATTTTAGGTGGCGCGTTGAATGCGCCAACTGGCCAGTTTGCCTTGGCGCAATTCCAGCACCACTTCGTCGCCACCGGGGTCGCGCCAGGCATAGCTTTCGGGCTCGTCGCTGCGCTTGAGGCCAAAGCTGTGGGTGAGCTTCATGACCTCACTCAGCAGCATGCCTTGGCGCAGCTTGCTGTGCAGCATGACGGCGCTGTCGACATGGCCCATGGGCTTGCTGGCTGCCGCCTTCATGGCGCGCAGCGCGCGGCTGAATTGCAGCAGCAGCCAAAACACGATGACGGTCAGCCCCAGCAGCACACCGCGCCAGCCGTAGCTGGTGTAGCCCACGGCGATGGCCGCTGCGGCCAGGCCCCAGCCCAGCGCTGGGTTCAAGTCGGCCCCCAGGGCGGCGTGCCGCAAAATCGCATCGATGAGTGGACTGAAGACATGGGTGATCAACCTCGACCGGGCGCCAGACCGCCTGGCCAGAATCAGCGCTCAACTGCAGCGCCTGGGCATGGACTTTGTTCGCCTGCCGGCAGTGGACGCGCGCGCCCTGACGGCAGAACAACGCGGCCAACTCGACGAACCCGCCTATCGCCACAAACACGGCATGACGCCCGTGCTGGGCGAATTGGGATGTTACCTGTCGCATGTGCAGGCCATGCGCTTGTTCCTGGCCAGCGAGGCTGAGTTTGCGCTGGTGCTGGAAGACGATGCGCTGCTGCAGAGCAGCCTGCCTGCAGTGCTGCAAGGCTTGATGGCGCAGCCCGGGCGCTGGGACGTGGCCAAACTGTCAGCCGTGCATTCAGGCACGCCCCAGCCTTACCTGGAAGTGGCGCCGGGGCACCAGCTGGCGGTCATGCTCAGCCGCTGCACCGGCTCTAGCGCCTACGTCATGAACCGCCGCGCGGCGCAAGCCTACGTCAAAGCCCTGTTGCCCATGAGCCTGCCCTATGACCATGTGTTTGACCAAGGCTGGCGCTTTGGCATCAAGTTCCGCCTGGTCACGCCCACGCCCTGCGCGCACGATGAGCAGATCGCCACGACCATCGTCACACCGCCCGGTGTGCGGCGCAAATTCCACTGGTCAAAACGTTTTGGCGCTTATGGCTACCGGCTGGGCAACGAGTGGAGGCGGCTGGTCTATGGCCTGACCCAGATGACACGCGAACACTTCAAGAATTGAACGCAGCGCCAGCGTCAATGTCGGCGCGGACATGGGCCGGCAAGCGCTTGATGATCCAGCGCATGGCCAGCGGCACCAGCACCATGTCGTCCATGATGCCCAGGAAGGGAATCACGTCAGGGATCAAGTCGATGGGCGACAGCACGTACAGCACCATCAGCAGCACGGCCGGCTTGAGCCAACCCGGTGAACGTGGGTGCTTGAGTGCCAGCCACAGCAGCCGCGCGTCGCCACGCACCACGGCCCACAAGACAGACAGACGCTTCCACATGGTTTGATCCTTCAAGGCCAAGGGTTGATTTGGCCCAGAGCGCAACGTGGGGACGCCCGAGCGGGATGACAAGGCCCGGCTGCCGCACCCAGGCTGTCGGAATTGTTTACGCCCAGCTTGGGCCCGGCAGGCGCGAAAGCCCAAAACTCCCACGCCGACAAAGCGTTGGCGGTTTTGGCGCAGAAGTTGCTGCGCAAAGCGTGTGCGCGCCACGGCGGCCCTGTGACTGTCATTTGCGCCTTTGCCTTTCACAGCCACCTTTGAAAGTTGAGCAACCCATGCGAGTCAAACTCTTCGCCGCAGCCGCTTTGGCAGCCAGCGCCTTAACCGCCAACGCCGCCACGGTGACGCTGAGCAACCTCACGGCGCTGTGGTACGACGCGTCGCCGGTGGCCAACCTCACCGCCAACAGCGGCACAGCGGCCAACGCCCAGATTCGCTGGGGTGGCGCCGCCAACGACTTCAGCACCGGCAGCGGCTACAACTTTGCCGTGCAGGGCCCCACCAGCGCCATCGTGCCGCCAACGCCCTCGGCAGACTTCGTGCTGGGCAGTTTTGCGCACGTCAATTTCCCGGTGCCCATCCCTACCATCACCGAGGTCAAGCTGCGCATCAGCGCCGACGTTGACGTGGACGGCACGGGCGTGGGCAACCACAACTTTGTCTTCCAGTTTATGCATGAAGAGACCTCCAACGGCGCGGCGGGCGACGTCTGCCCTTACGGCTCTGGCGTGGTGGGCACGGTGGGCAGCATCAACGAAAACGGCTGCGCCGACCGCGTCACGGTTGACTTCAGCGCAGCGTCCGATTCCTTCCTCATCGGCACCGACCTGTACACCATCAACGTGCGCGGTTTTGACGCCGGCGCGGGCCTGACGAATGAGTTCTTGACCAAAGAAAGCTCGGTCAACAGCGCGCGCCTGATTGCCCAGGTGACGCTGCGCAATTCGATTCACATACCCGAGCCGGGCAGCGTGGCGCTGGTCGGCCTTGGCCTGCTGGGCCTGACGCTGCTGCGCCGCCGCGCGGTCTGACCCCGTGCGCGCGACGGCGTGAGCTTCACGCCAAACCGCGCACCACCTCGATGGCCTGTTCGATGCGCTCCACGGCGTGAATCGTCAGGCCTTCGATGGCTCTCTTGGGCGCGTTGGCCTTGGGCACCACGGCGACTGAAAAGCCCAGCTTGGCGGCTTCTTTCAAACGATCCTGTCCACGCGGCGCGGGCCGCACCTCACCGGCCAAACCCACCTCGCCAAAAGCCACAAAACCGCGGGGCAAAGGCTTGCCACGCAGACTGCCCTGAATGGCCAGCAGCACCGCCAAATCAGCGGCCGGCTCTGCTATGCGCACACCGCCCACGGCGTAGACAAACACGTCCTGGTCCATGCAGCTCACCCCGGCGTGGCGGTGCAGCACGGCCAGCAGCATGGCCAGGCGGTCACGGTCCAGGCCCACGCTCAGGCGGCGCGGGCTGGGGCCGCCGCTGTCCACCAAAGCCTGGATCTCCACGAGCAGCGGGCGTGTGCCTTCCAAGGTGACCAGCACACAGCTGCCCGGCACCGGCTCACCGTGGGTGGACAGGAAGATGGCGCTCGGGTTGCTGACACCTTTGAGGCCTTTTTCAGTCATCGCAAAAACACCGATTTCATTCACCGCGCCAAAGCGGTTCTTGATGGCGCGCACCAGGCGAAAGCTGCTGTGCGTGTCGCCCTCAAAGTAGAGCACGGTGTCAACGATGTGCTCCAGCACACGCGGCCCGGCCAACGCGCCTTCTTTGGTGACGTGGCCCACCAGCACGATCGCCACGCCGCTGGTCTTGGCGAAGCGCGTCAGCTGCGCCGCGCACTCGCGCACCTGCGAGACCGAGCCCGGCGCGGAACTCAGCTGGTCGGAATACATGGTTTGAATCGAATCAATCACCGCAATGCCCGGCTGCTGCGCGTGCAGGGTGGCCAGGATTTTTTCCAGCTGGATTTCCGCCTGCAGCATCAGGTCGCGCGCGTCCACCGCCAGCCGCTTGGCGCGCAACGCGATCTGCGCGCCGGACTCCTCGCCGCTGACGTACAGCACGCGCTT
>JANNEX010000394.1:0-9176 GCA_031379155.1 Rubrivivax sp. | reverse complement strand
CGATGGCCGCTTCCACGCCGCCCGCTGCGCCCAGCGTGTGGCCCGTGAATCCCTTGGTGCTGCTGCACGGCAGCGCGTGGCCAAAGACGCTGCTCACGGCCTTGTCTTCGGCCGCGTCGTTGCCCGGCGTGCCAGTGCCGTGCAGGTTGAGGTAGTCCACGTCTTGCGCCTGCAAGCCGGCCTGCACCAAGGCCGCACGCATGGCGGCTGCAGCACCCGCGCCTTCGGGGTGCGGGCTGCTCATGTGGTGGCCGTCGCTCGATTCGCCCGCACCCAGCAGCCAGGCCTGGGCCTGAGTTTGGGTTTGATGCGCATCGCGTTCGAGCAAGGCAAAGGCGGCGGCTTCGCCCAGCGATAGACCTGAGCGCTGCGCGTCCCAAGGCCGGCAGATGTCTTGCGACACCAGCTCCAAGCTCTTGAAGCCGTACAGCGTGGTCAGGCACAGGCTGTCCACACCGCCCACCACGGCGGCGTCGATGAGGCCGGCGGCGATGTAGCGCTGCGCGTTGGCAAACACCTTGGCGCTGGACGAGCAGGCCGTGGACACCACAAAGGCCGGCCCTTGCAGGCCCAGCGCGGCGCGCACATAGCCGGCCACGGAATAACAGTTGTGTGTGGTGGCATAGCGCAGCGTGTTGGGCAGCGCGCCGCTGGCGTCACGATGGCGGTAGGCGACTTCGGTTTGCAAAATGCCCGAGGTGCTGGTGCCCAGGAAGACACCCACCCGCGCTGCGCCCCAGCGCTGCGCAGCGTGGCGCACACGATCGCCAAAACCGTCGGCACGCAAAGCCAGTTCGGCCAGGCGGTTGTTGCGGCAGTCATGCTCGGCCAGTTCGCCTTGAATGCTGAAGTCGTCCACGCCTGCGGCCACGCCCAGCCAGGCGCCGAGCGCGGCGGACTCGAAGTCTTGCCGCGCCAGGCCTGTGCGGCCCGATTGCAAGGCAGCCAGCGTGGGCGCGCGGCCGTGGCCCAGGGCGCTGACCAGCGTGAAATCCGTGATGGCCAGCGGCTTCATGCGTGCCCACCCAAATAGACCTTCAGGTCCGCAACAAGCAGCACATTCGCAAACGGTGTGCCCTGGCTTTGTGGCACGGCGCGCACCGCAAAGCCCAGGCTTTGCAGCAACTGCGTCCACTCGGTCAAGCTGCGGCCCCAGGTGGGCGCGACACGGTGGCCACGCGCCCAGGTGACGATGCGGTCCACCCACTGGCTGGCCGCAAAGCCGCTGCGGCTGGCCGCATCGCCCACACGCAGCAGCAGCCGGCCACGCGGTGCCAGCGCATCACGCACACGGCCCAGCAGGCTTTGTTGTGCGGCGTGGTCGACGTAGTGCAGCACGTCCAGGATGACCACCACATCGCAGTCCGGCAGCGTGGCCTGGCACATGTCAGCGTTGACGAAGCTGGGTGCCAAGGGCAGGCCTTGCAGCGCGGCCTGGGCACGTGCCACGTCTTTGGGCATCAACTCGATGCCGGTGTAGGCCACGGCGCTGGAGTGCACCGGCCAGGCGGCGGGCCATTGCTGGGCACGCTGCATCTGGCCACAGGCGTGCAGCAGGCTGGCCATCAGGCCTTGGCCGCAACCGATGTCGAGCACACGCGCACGCGCGGGCAGGTCACCGCGTTCGAGCATGCCACGAAACACTGGGTCATGGCCCAACTTGCCACGCGCCCAGTGCCAGGCCCAGCGGCTGGTGCGGCGATAAGGTTGGCTGGCGGCGGTGCGCAGGTCTTGCCAGGGGGCGGCGAGGCTAACGCTCATGGTCAGGGGCTTCTTGGCGCCAGGGCCTGGGTCAGCGTCACGGTGCGCAGGCCCAGCGACTGCACCCGTTGCAGCAGCGACGGCAGCACCTCCAGCAGCACGGCTTGGCCGCTGGCGGTGCGCTGCGGTTGGCCGTCGTGCAGCAGCAGGATGCTGCCACCCGCCAGGCCGCGGCTCAAGCGCGCAAGCACGACGCTGGCGTTGGTGCTGCGTGTGTCGTAGCCGCGCCGCGTCCAGCTCACCAGGTGCAGGCCCAGGCGGTGCAGCACGGGGTCGAGCAGGGGATTGCGCAGACCGGCAGGGGCGCGAAAGCAGTGCGGGCGTAGGCCAGTCACGTCAGCCAGCATGTCTTGCGCTTGACCAATTTCCCGCGCGAAGCCACGCGGGCCCAACAAGGAAAAGTTGTGGCTGTGTTGGCGGCTGTGGTTTTGCACGCTGTGGCCGGCGGCGACGATGCGCCGCGTGAGCGCGGCGTGGGCTAACGCCTTGTCGGCGATGCAAAAAAAGGTGGCCTGTGTGCCGTGCTGGGCCAACAGGTCCAGCACGGCGGGCGTGACTTCGGGGTCAGGGCCGTCGTCCAACGTGATGGCGATCTCACCACGCTGGGCGGCCGCTGCGCTCAGGCGCGTGATGTTGGGCCCCAACCAGTCGCTGCGTGGCCACAGACCAGCGGCAGTGAGCGCCAGGTGGTCCAGCGCCACCGTGCCCGCGGCCCAAGGCCAGGCGTTGGGCCACAGCGCCAGTGCAGCGGCTGCTAGCGCATGCAAACCGACGCTGGCGCGCACAAAGGGCGGCATGGGCCAGCGCTGCGCGGGGGGCGCGGGGTTGGCCGCTGTCGGAGGCGTGGTGGCGGGGATCATGTCGGTACAGCTCAAAAATTTTCGCACAGCGCCCTAAGCGGTCGCAGGTCGCCGGGCAAAAGCCGCCGACAGCAACAAGGCCAGCAACGCGCCCAGCGCCACCACGCGGCCGATGGCTGACAGCGCGGGTATGGCCGACAGAGCCAGCAAACCAAAGGACAGCACGGTGGTCAGGTTGGCCAGCAACAGCGAAGCCAGGGTGTCGGTGTCTGCCTTGGCATCCGCATGGCTCTGATGTTTGAGCATGTCAAAAAACAAAGCGTAGTTCGAGCCCACCGCCACCACCAGCAACAGGCCCACCAGGTGCAAGATGCCCAGCTGCACGTCCAGTGCCGTCAGCAGGCCCATGGTCAGCAGCACCGCCAGCAACAGCGGCTGGCACACGGCCAACACGCGCCGCCACGAGCGCAGCGCCCAGGCGATGAGTGTGAGCACGGCGGCCGCACCCAGCAGCGATTGCACCTGCGCTTGACTCAGATAGCGCGCGTACAGGCGTGTCAACTCGGCGCCGATGGCGATGACCTGGGTGTCGGCCAAGCCTTGCACGGCCTGCTGCACGACGGCCATGTCGAGCGCAGCGCCGACGGCTGGTTGCAGCGGCAGCAGAGCCACCCAGCTGCCGTCCTTGCGCTGCAAGAGCAAGGCGTCGATGAGCGGCGCCAGGCCGGCGGCGCGCAAGCTGGCCAGGTCCACTGGCTGGCTTTGGCGAGCAGCCTGCACGTCGGCAATGAAGGGCTGCAAACGCGTGGCGGGCAGCGGGCCATCGCGCGTGGCTTCTTGCAGCGCCGCACGCAAGGTGTTTTCGTCGGGCAGGCTGGCTAGACGGCCACGCTGCACGGCGCTGCTGGGCAGCCAGCGTGCCACGCTGTCGTAGCCGCCGATGAGATTGCCGTTTTGCAGCGCATCCAGTTTGGCGCCAGCCGCCTCGGCGTTGGCCAGCGTGGCTTGCAGGTCGGCACCCTGCACGACGACCAGGGTGCGCGCGTCACCGGCCGAGATGTCGGCGCGCAGGCTGCCGTCCAGCGCCAAAGCTTGGGCTGAGATGGGGCTGAGCGAACTGAGCTGCGCCGTCCACAACTCTGTGCGTTGCAGCAGCAGCACGGCGCTGGCCAGGCCCAGCGCCAGCAACGGCCAGCGCAGGCGTGGCAGCGCGGCCACGCCCCAGGCAGCGAAGCGCCCCAGCTGCTGGCGCAGGCCTGCGCCTTTGGCGCCGTGCGGCAGCAGCTCGGGCATGACATAACGTGTGAACAGAGCGGCCCCCAGCAGGCCGGCCACGGTGAACACGCCCAACTGCGCCAGCCCCGGAAAGCCTGAAAACACCAGCGCCGCAAAGCCGCACAGGCTGGTCAGCAGGCCCAGCCGCACGGTCGGCCAGCCGCTGCGCAGCCACTGCTGCGCACCCTGGGCGCGCGCCTGGATGAGGTAGTAGATGGCGTAGTCCACGGCTTCGCCAATCAGCGTCGTGCCAAAGGCCAGGGTGATGCCATGCACACCGCCAAACACCGCGCTCACGGCAGCAATGCCCACCAGCACGCCAGTGGCCACCGGCAGCAGTGCCACCAGCAGCGCAGGCAGCGAGGCAAAGGCCAGCAGCAGCAGTGCACTCATGAGCACGGTGCCGGCGATGGCCAGCCAGTGCACTTCTTGCTGGATCTGCGCGCGGCTGGCCACGCCAAAGAGCGGGGCGCCACTCATTCTGAGCGTCAGGCCTGGCATGCCCAGAGAGGCAAAACTGGCGCGCACCTGGGCTATGCAGACCTGCTGCGCGTCCAGGTCCGCTCCCGGCGCTTGACTCACCAACACCAGCAGCGCGCGCCCACCCTGGCGCGACACCCACACGCCTTCTTCGCTGCGCGGTGCGCTGCTGGGCAGCAGCGTTTCTGCGATGCGCGTGGTCTCGCCCGTGGGGTCGCGGTCCAGCAGCGGCTTGATGGCGTTGCCGGCGGGTGTGCCCAGCAGTGACAGCGTGTCATTGATGCCGTCGCGCAGGCCGGCGGCCGTGAAGCGCTGCGCATCCACGGTGGGGCTCAGCGCATAGCGGTGCTGCACCAGATACTGCCCCGCGCTGGCCCAGCTATCGGTTTGCCCGTTGTGCACTTGCTCAAAGAGTCGGCTCTCACGCAGCGCCTGGGCCAGCGCGCGTGACGCGTCGGCGCGTGCCTTGGCGTCGCCGCCTTCAATGGCCACCAGCAGGGTGCGCGCGGGCAGGCCGCTTTGCAGCTGTTCCATCAACACACGTTGCTGCGCGTCGGGGTTGGCGGGCAAAAAGGCACTCAGGTCGGCGCTGAAAGTCGTGCGCAGTATCTGGCCGACGGCGGCTGCCAGCACCAGCGCCCAGACCAGCAGGACCAGGCTGCGACGGCTCACCGTGGGCCCTGCAGGGTCTGCATGGCATCTATGGCCATTACCGAACGGTCGCCGCCGGCCAGCCACAACTCGACCACGCGCATGTCACCGCCCAGGCCGGTGAGCTTGAGTTCGCGCACCTGCGTGGCCAGGCGCTGGTCACGCGGCACCAGGGTCAGCGTCCAGCGCGCCAGCGTGCCATCCACCTTGACGTGAAAGTGTTTGTCGAGCAGCAGCGCGTTGCCACTGAAGGTGGCGCGCACGGCTTCGATGAGGGCGCCCAGTTCGGGCACAGCGTCCAGCGCCATCTGGCGCTGGCGGCCGTTGCGCTTGAGCGTGAGCGTGTTGCCTTCGACCCGCATGCTTTCGGCGCGCGGTTCGGTGGTGTCGCGCGCAAAGCGGTCGGGCGCGCTGAAGCTGACGGTGCCGCTGGCGCGCAAAGGGCCGTCGATGCCGCTGACAAAGCGCTCTTCGGTGAAGCTGGCTTGCCCGGCTTTGCGCTGGGCCAGCGCGCCGGCCACCTCGGCCAGGTCCAGCGCCCAGGCTTGCGCGCCAAGCATGACCAGCACGCAGGCCGCACATGTCCTAACAGACAAGTTAGTGTGCCAATTCATCTTCGCGCCAGTAGTCGTAGAAGTTGAACCAGTTCAGCGGTGCTTCGCGGCACAGCGCTTCCAGGCGCGCCACGTAGGCGTGCAGGGTTTGCTGGATAAGTTGCTCACGCGCGCCAGCATCCGCCGGCGGCTGGCGAAAGTCGGCCAGGGTCTCAAAGCGCACGTCGTAGTGCTTGCCACCGCGAAAGAGGCCGACCATGAAGATGACGCGGCGTTTGAGCAGCATGGCCAGGCGCAGCGGGCCGTCGGAAAACAGGGCGTTGTGGCCCAGGAAGGGGATGGCGATGCCGGGTGCGCGGACCGAGTCGGCACTCAGAAAACGGTCGCCGAGCAGGCCCACCAAACGGCCGGCTTGCAAGGCGTCGCGTATGGCCAGGGTGGAGCCGGCGTTGCCGATGGCGATGACGGCAAATTTGAAGTCAGGCGCCAGGGCTTGCAAGACGCCGTGAATCTTGCGTGCGTTGTCGGGGTACATGACCATGGTGACCTGCATGCCGGGCATGTTCTTGCCCGCCGCGTGCAGGCTCTCGAAGCTGCCCAGGTGGGCGCCGATGAGAAAGCCGCCCAGGCCGGCGGCCAGCGTGTCGTCGCAGCCGGCATCGCCGCGCAGCGTGATCTCAAAAGCATGCAACTGGCCGCGCACGAAGTAGACGCGGTCGAGCACGGTGCTGGCGAAGCTATGGAAGTGGCGATACTGGTCGCGCCAAGTCGCCGGGCGACCTAGCGCGCGGCCCAGGTAGCGTTTGGAATGGCGGCGCGGCGCGTGCGCAAAAAGCAGGAAGTACAGCGTGATGGGGTGCAGCAGCCAGCGCGCCACCGGCCGGCCCAGCGTCACCGCCACCCAGGCCATGAAACGCAGCGCCAGCAGGCTGCCACGTTCGCGGCGCTGCGCCCAGGTAGGGCTGGCGGCGTGGCTGTTCATGACGCTGTGCCCGCACTGAGTTGGCCGCGCACAAACACGGTCTTGTCGGCGCGCACGTCGAACGCCACACCACTGCCTTTGGCCGTTAGCACGACTTGCAGTTTTGTGCCTGGTGTCACGGCATGCAAAAACTTGGCGTTGGCGATGGTCGGCGTGGCGCCCAGGCGGTGTGCCAGCGCCGGTTGTGCGTCCAGCGCCTGCATCACCAGCGACAGCAGCGCCGCGCCAGGCAGCACCGGGTGGCCGGGAAAGTGGCCGGCGAAGGCAGGGTGGTCGGCCGTGATGTCGAATACCGCATCGGTATGCGCCAGGCTGACCAGCGTGCCCAATGCAAAGTCACGCAACGCCGCCGCCGTGAGCTTGCCCGTGGCCACACGCGGCAAGGCGTTCACATGCACGACACGGCGCGGTACAAAAGCGCTTTCCAATGGGCGGCGCAAGGCGGCGATGACTTGTGCCGCCGTCAACGTGGGTGCCACCACAAAGGCCACCGGCCGCACCACACTGCCACTGACTTCGTCGGGTAGCCAAAAAGCGCCGTCTTCGACACCTTCAATGCGGTTGAGATGGAAATTCAGATGCGCCAGCGAACTGCGTTTGCCAGCCACGTGGATGAGGTCATTGGCACGGCCCAGCAAGCGAAAGTGCTGCGCGTCTTGCAGCTCCAGCACGTCGGCCAGCGGTGTGGGTTCGGTCACGTGGCCACCCGCGACGATGAAGTTTTCTTGCCCTTGCACCGTGGACACGCTGATGCGCAGCTCACCCAGCGTTTGCCAGATCTCACCCGCCGTGGTGCGCCGGCTGGCGACTTGGCCGGCTTCGGTGCAGCCGTAGATTTCTGCCAGCACGCCGCCGCTGGCGCTTTCGGCCTGCGCCGCCAGTTGTGGGCTGAGCGGCGCGGTGGCCGACAGCAGCAAGTCAATGGGCGGCAGGTCCAGCCCGGCCAGCAGCAGCGTCTTCAGGTGAAACGGCGTCGTCACCAGGGCGCGCGGTGCTGGCACACGCTGCAAGGCTTGGGTGATGTCGGCCGGGTAAAACGGCCGGCCGGCGTCAAAACAAGCACCGCCCAGCAGCGCCAGCAGCACGGTCGATTCCAGCCCGTAGCTGTGCTGCGCGGGCACCGTGCCCACCAGCGTCAAGCCATGCAGCGTGGGGCGTTGCAACAGGGCAGCCAAGGCAGCGGCTTCGGCGGCGATGTTGGCCACCAACGGAGCCCAGCGTTTGGCATGCGGCTGCGGCGCGCCGGTGGAGCCGCTGGTCAGCAGGCACACGGCTTGCAGATCGGCCGCTATGCGCGGCACTTGAAGCACGGGCGCGACATCTTCGACGCGTTGCACGCGGTGCAACGGCAAGCCGCTGTCGTCGTTGAGTGATTCGTCCACCATCAAGTAGGGCGCGCCGCCGGCTTGCGGCACCTGGCGCAGCGTCTGGGGCAGCGCATTGGGCGGCATCAAACTGGTCTGGCCGCGCAGCAGTGCAGCTGCCAGGCCCAGCGCAAAGTGATAGCGGTCCTGGCACAGGTTGATGGGCCGGCCTTGCGGCAAGGCTTCAGCCAGCACCAGGGCTTCGCCCAGAAACTGCGCGCCGCTGATGGCCACACCACCGCGCCAGGCCAGTGGCGCGGCCAGGTCGCGTTCACCCAGCAAGGGCAGGCTGTTCACGGTGGCGCTTCCTTGGCCTGGCCGCTGTGCTGATAGGCCTCAAAGGCCGCGCGCAGGCTGACCCGCGGAAATTCGGGGTGGCGCCAGTTGCGCCACAGGTGTTCGCCCACAAACAGCGCGCCTGCCGACAGCGGCGTCAGCACGGTGCAATACAAAGACCACCAGGGCCAGGGGGCGGCGACATAGAGCAGCGTCGACACCAGCATCATGGCCATGAAATACAGCGTCCACAGCCAGGTGCAGCCGCGGGTGTAAGCGGCCATGGCGGGCGTGAAGGTCTGGCCCAGGCGGCGATGCACGCCTTGGGCCAAGGCGGTGATCAGCGCGCTGTCCCGGCCACGCAGCGTCAGGCCAAAGCTCCAGGCCAGCGCGGCGTGGATGGCGCCGTGCTGCAAGAAGTACATCAACTGCGCGTCGGCCACACCGCCGCGCCACACCACGACGGCCAACACGATCAGCAGCGCTGCGCAAGCCGCCATCGTCCAGGCCTGGCGGCGTTGCCAGCCCATGGCGGCTATGGCCAGCAGCAGTGGTCCAAACAGCAAGGCCACGGTCCAGGCCGCGTTGGTCGCGTTGACCATGAACCAGTGCGAGGCCAGCGCGTAGACAGCCCCGGCGGTCAGCCACGCGCCGGCACGCCAGCTTGCACTCATTTTGGGCGTCAGCCTGTTCAGGCTATCAAGGCTATTGGGTGCGGTGCTGGGCGACATGGGCCGCCAGGCTGCGCAGGTTCTGGAAGATCTTCTGGTTGTTTTCGTCGTCAGAGCGCAGCTGAAAGCCGTAGCGCTGTGAGACTTCCAGCGCCACCTCCAGGATGTCGATGGAATCCAGCCCCAGCCCGTCGCCAAACAGCGACGCCGCGGGGTCAATGTCGGCGGCGGCGACTTCAAGGCTCAGCGCCTGCACAAACAGCGCGGCCAGGTCACGCTCAAGCGCGGGCAGATCCTGGGTCAGCGCGGCGGCTGACAAGCTAGGCGACACGGACACAACACACTCCAAGGTCTCGCTGCCC
>JANNEX010000387.1:0-10666 GCA_031379155.1 Rubrivivax sp. | reverse complement strand
CCGCCGCTGGTGTAAGCGGCCTGCGATGTGCGACGGGTCTTCAAGCGCGGAAAGTAGGTGTAGACCTTGTCCAGCGTGGCGGCCACGGCGGCCTTGCCGTCTTTGCGTGTGTAGGCGCCGGTCATCAGGTTGTCTTCAATCGACAGGTGCGCAAAACAGTGCCGCCCTTCCATGACCTGGATGACACCGCGATTGACCATCTCTGCCGTGCTGAGCTTTTCAATGCGCTCACCGCGCAGTTCTATGCTGCCCTTGGTGACTTCACCGCGCTCACCCGCCAGCAAATTGCTGACCGCGCGCAGCGTCGTCGTCTTGCCCGCGCCATTGCCGCCCAGCAAGGCCACCACGCCACCCTCAGGCACTTGCAGGCTCACGCCCTTGAGCACCAGGATGACGTGGCTGTAGATGACCTCGATGCCGTTGACGTTGAGAAGGATGTTGGACATGGATCGCGCTCGGTGATCAAGCAAACGCCGCAGAACCGGCTTTGCCGGGCTGCTGGCGTCGCCCCCTTGAGGGGGAGCGGCGTCAGCCGCTTACGGGGGTGGGCTCAGTTCACGGGGGTGGGCTCAGTCCACGGGGGTGGGTCTATGACTGACAGTCAGCGGGCGTGCGCCGCTCCAGCTTCTTCTCGGCCGCGTACTTGTCAGCCGCCGCCTTGATCATGGGCTTGATAAGGGCGCCGTCAGCCTCGATCCAGTCCGAGGTGAAGTTCCACTGCTTGCCGTCCCAGGTGTGGATGCGCGCCCAGGTGGCGCCACGGTGGTCGGCGCAGCTGGTGCTGATGGGGCGCATCACGCCCGCAAAGCCCAGTGCGTCCAGCTTCTTCTGGTCCAGCGCCAGGTTCTCGTAACCCCAGCGTGCCTGCTCGCCACTCATCCATTTGCCCTTGCCAAAGCGCTCTTGCGCGCGGCGCACGCCCTCGGTGGCCAGCATGGCGGCGGTCAGGCCGCGCATGTACAGCACCTGGCCGACTTCATCCTTCGGGCCCGTGCCCTGGCCTTTGTCGTGCACCAGCGCCAGCACGTCCTTGACGACCTTGCTGTTGGGTTCTGCGCCGTGCTGCAGCGCCAGGCCGCTGTAGCCCTTGGCGCCATCGCCCACGTCTCTCACGTCGGGCTCGGCCGCCGCCCACCACACGCCGTACATTTTTTCGCGCGGGAAGCCCGTAGCCACGGCTTCTTTGATGGCGGTGCTGTTCATCACGCCCCAGCCCCACAGCAGCACGTAGTCGGGGCGGTTCTGGCGAATCTGCAACCAGGTCGCTTTTTGCTCGACTCCGGGGTGGGTGACGGGCCGTTGCGCCAGCTCAAAGCCGTGCATCTTGCTGCGCTCAACCAGCAACGGAATCGGCTCTTTGCCAAACGGGCTGTCGTGGTAGACGAGCGCAATCTTCTTGCCCTTGAGCTTGTCCCAGCCGCCTTCTTTTTTGGCGATGTGCTGCAGCAAGATATCGGCCGCGTCCCAGTAGGTGCCGGTGAGCGGGAAGTTCCACTTGAAGACGTTGCCGTCGGTGCTTTCACTGCGGCCGTAGCCTGCGGTGATGAGCGGAATCTTGTCGCCCGGCGCCTTTTCGGTCAGCGCAAAGGTGATGCCGGTGGACAGCGGCTGGAACACCGTGGCGCCGCCGTTTTTGCCCTTCAGGCGTTCATAACATTCGACGCCACGGTCAGTGGCGTAGCCGGTTTCGCATTCTTCCCAGACCAGCTTGACGCCGTTGATGCCGCCCTTGGCGTTGATCAACTTGAAGTAGTCAATGTAGCCGTTGGCAAACGGCACGCCATTGGGTGCGTAAGCGCCGGTGCGGTACACCAGGGCTGGGAAAAACTGTTCTTTGGCCTGCGCAAAGACCAGCGTTGACGCGAGCAAGGTGCTTGCTGCGGCCGCTGCAATGGTGGTGCACAGGGCCAGGGACTTGAACTTCATGTCTGCCTCCGAAAGGGTGATTCAGCATCAAACGGCACTCGTCAGTGCCCCGAACAATCGAGCGGCCCGTCGGCCACTCGAAGACCTAATGTGGAAAGGGCCACAGACGCAATTTCTCTTTCGCCGTGGACCACAAACGCGCCAAGCCATGCGGCTCGGCAATCAAGAAAAAAACGATGAGCGCGCCGAAGATCATCAGCTCGGTGTGGGCCACACCGGCGGTGCTGATGGTCACGCCCACCAGCTTGCCTGCCCAGGGCAAAAACTGGTTCAGGAAGATGGGCAGCACGACGATGAAAGCAGCGCCAAAGAAGCTGCCCATGATGGAGCCCAGGCCGCCAATGATGATCATGAACAGCAGCTGAAAACTGCGGTCTATGCTGAAGGCCGCCGGCTCCCACGAACCCAGGTGCACAAAGCCCCACAGCGCGCCAGCCACGCCGACGATGAAGCTGCTGACGGCAAAGGCCGTGAGCTTGGCGTACACGGGGCGAATGCCGATGACGGCTGCTGCCACGTCCATGTCGCGTATGGCCATCCATTCACGGCCGATGTGGCTGCGCACCAGGTTCTTGGCACCGATGGCGAAGACCACCAGGATGGCCAGGCAGAACAAATACTTTTCCGCCGGCGTGTTGATGGGAATGCCAAACACGCTGAGGTTGCTGACGTTGACCGAGCCCGACGCGGTGTTGTTGGTGAACCATTTGATGCGCAAGAAAGCCCAGTCGCAAAAGAACTGCGCGGCCAATGTCGCCACCGACAAATACAGGCCCTTGATGCGTAAGCTGGGGATGCCAAAGATCACCCCCACCACGGTGGCGCAAGCGCCGCCCAGCAGCAGCGACAGCAGCAGCGGCATGCCGTCAATGCGCACATTGAAGTTGTAGGCCGCGTAGGCACCCACGGCCATGAAGGCCCCCGTGCCGAGCGAGATTTGGCCGCAGTAGCCGACGAGGATGTTCAGGCCGAGTGCGGCCAGGCTGAGGATGAGGAAGGGGATGAGGATGGCGCGGAAGAGGTACTCGTCCACCAGCATGGGCACGCCGAAAACCGCGAAGGCCACGAGCAGCCAGATGGCGATCTTGTCTTGCCCGATGGGGAAGACCTGCTGGTCGCTGGCGTAGTTGGTCTTGAACTGACCGTTTTCTCTATAAAACATGGTCAGACCCTATCGATAATCTTCTCGCCGAAGAGGCCTTGCGGCCTGACGAGCAAGACAAACAACACCAGCACGTAGCCGAACCAGATCTCGATGCCACCGCCCATGTGCGGGCCCAGATAGACCTCGCTCAACTTCTCGCCCACACCGATGATCAGCCCGCCAATGATGGCGCCGGGCACGCTGGTCAAGCCACCCAAGATCACCACCGGCAAGGCTTTGAGCGCCAACACGGCCAGCGAAAACTGCACGCCCAGTTTGCTGCCCCAAATCATGCCGGCCACCAGCGCCGCAAAGCCGGCCACCGCCCACACGATGACCCACACGCGGGACAGCGGAATGCCTATGCTTTGCGCGGCCTGGTGGTCGTCAGCCACGGCGCGCAAAGCGCGGCCGGTGGCGGTCTTTTGGAAGAACAGGCTCAGCGCAATCACCAACGCTGAAGCAATGGCTGCTGCGTAGAGATCTTCCTTGTTGATGAGGATGCCGCCGGGGAAGGTGCTTTCCATCAGGAAGATGGGATCTTTGGGCAGGCCGATGTCGATCTTGTAGATGTCGCTGCCAAACACGGTTTGGCCAATGCCGTCCATGAAGTAGGCCACGCCCAGCGTGGCCATGAGCAAGGTCACGCCTTCTTGGTTGACCAGCTTGCCCAGCACCAGGCGTTCAATCAGCCAGGCCACGACGACCATCACCGCCAGCGCGCCAGCAAAGGCCAGCACATTGGCCAACACCTTGTTGTCAAAGCCCAGCAGCGCCGGGAACCATTCTGCAAAACGCGCCATGGCCAGCGCAGCAAACAGCACCATCGCGCCCTGCGCAAAATTGAAGACGCCGCTGGCCTTGAAGATGAGCACGAGGCCCAGCGCGACCAGCGAATACAGCATGCCCGACATCAAGCCGCCGAACAGGGTTTCCAGGAATGAGCCCATCAGTGCGATGTCCCCAAATAGGCGCTGATGACTTCAGGGTTGGCGCGCACCTCTTGCGGTGTGCCGTCGCCAATCTTCTTGCCGTAGTCCAGCACCACCACACGGTCTGAGATGTCCATGACCACGCTCATGTCGTGTTCGATCAAGACCACCGTGGTGCCGTACTCATCGTTCACGTCCAGGATGAAGCGGCTCATGTCCTGCTTCTCTTCCACGTTCATGCCCGCCATGGGCTCGTCCAGCAGCAGCACTTGCGGCTCCATGGCCAGGGCGCGGCCCAGGTCCACACGTTTTTGCAGGCCATACGGCAAGCGGCCCACGGGCGTTTTGCGGTAGGCCTGGATTTCCAAAAAGTCGATGATCTTTTCGACGAATTCGCGGTGCTGCGATTCCTCTTTCTCGGCCGCGCCAAACCAGGGGTTGCGCATGACTTGCTGGAAGATGTTGGTCTTCATGCGCAGGTTGCGCCCGCTCATGATGTTGTCGATGACGCTCATGCCCTTGAACAGCGCCAGGTTCTGGAAGGTGCGCGCAATGCCCATCTCGGCCACCTGGCGGCTGTTCATGTGGCTGAAGGTCTGGCCGCGAAAACTGATGCTGCCTTCTTGCGGGTCATAGACGCCGTTGATGCAGTTGAGCATGCTGCTTTTGCCTGCGCCGTTGGGGCCGATGATGGCGCGCACTTCATGTTCACGCACATCAAAGCTGATGTCGGACAGCGCCTTCACGCCGCCAAAACGCAGGCTGATGTTTTTCACGTCGAGGATGACCTCGCCGATTTTTCTGTCGTTCATGCCGCCACCTTCACAGCCGCAAAAGTCTTGGCGTCAACGATGGGCAGCGTGGCGCTGACGCTGCCGCTGCGGCCGTCTTCAAACTTCACCGCGGTCTCAATGAACTGCTCGGCCTTGCCGCTGTACAGCGCGTCCACCAGCACCTGGTACTTGTCGCCGATGTAGCCGCGCCGCACTTTGCGCGTGCGTGTCAGCTCACCGTCGTCGGCGTCCAGCTCTTTGTGCAGCACCAAAAAGCGGCTGATCTGGCTGCCGGCCAGCATGGCGTCCTGGGCCAGGTCGGCGTTGACTTTCTCGACGCAGTCTTGCACCAGGGCCAGCACGTCTTTTTTGCTCGCCAGGTCGGTGTAGCCGGCATAGGGCAGGTTGCGCCGCTCGGCCCAGTTGCCCACGGCTTCAAAGTCGATGTTGATGAAAGCGCAGACCTTTTCGCGCTTGTCGCCAAAGGCCACGGCTTCTTTAATGAAGGGGAAGAACTTGAGTTTGTTTTCGACGTACTTGGGCGCGAACATGGCGCCGTCGCTGCTGCCACCCATCAAGCGCCCGACATCTTTGGCGCGGTCGATGATCTTCAAGTGGCCACCGGCGTCCAAGAAGCCTGCGTCGCCGGTGTGATACCAGCCGTCGGCCGTCAGCACCTCGGCGGTGGCAGCGGGGTTTTTGTAGTATTCCTTGAGCAAGCCTGGGCTCTTGACCATGATTTCGCCGTTGTCGGCGACCTTGATCTGCACGCCGTCAATGGGCACGCCCACGGTGTCAGCCTTGGCTTCGTGGTCGGGCTGCAAACACACAAACACTGCAGTCTCGGTGCTGCCGTAGAGCTGTTTCAGATTGATGCCAATGCTGCGGTAGAAAGTGAAGAGGTCAGGGCCTATGGCTTCACCGGCCGTGTAGGCCACGCGCACGCGGCTCATGCCCAGGTTGTTGCGCAGCGGGCCGTAGACGGCCAAGTTGCCCAGTGAGTACATCAACTTGTCAGTTAGGCCTACCTTCTTGCCGTCCATCAAGGCAGGGCCCACACGCTTGGCCACATCCATGAAGGTGCGAAAGAGCTTGCGTTTCCAGGGGCTTGCGTCTTCCATGCGAATCATCACGCTGGTCAGCAGGCCTTCAAAAATGCGCGGCGGCGCAAAGTAGTAGCTGGGGCCAATCTCTTTCAAGTCGATCATCACTGTGGCCGCGCTCTCGGGGCAGTTCACCACGTAGCCGCAGGCCAGCCACTGCGCGTAGCTGAAGATGTTCTGGCCTATCCAGGCCAGCGGCAGGGAGGCCAGCACTTCTTCGTTGGCTGTGAGCTTGTCAAAGGCCTGGCCGGCTGCGGCGCGGTCCAGCAGCGTGTGGTGCGTATGCACCACGCCCTTGGGGTTGCCGGTGGTGCCGCTGGTGAAGAACATGGCGGCCACGTCCTGCGGCTGCACACGTGCCACGGCTTCGTCAAAGAAGCGCGGCATCAGCTTGTCGTGCGCCTGGCCTGCCGTGATCAAGGCATCCAGGCTTTCCAGGCCGGCTTCTTGGTAGTTGCGCAGACCGCGTGGATCGTCAAACCAGATGCGTTTGAGCGTGGGGCAGGTTTCACGCAGCTCCAGCAGCTTGTCGACCTGCTCCTGGTCTTCAACGATGGCGTAGGCGACGTCGGCGTTGTTCATGGGAAAGCTGTATTCGGTGGCTGCGGCGTCCTGGTACAGCGGCACCGGCACGGCGCCCAGCGCTTGCGCGGCCAGCATCGACGCATACAGGCGCGGCCGGTTGTCGCCCACGACCACGATGTGGTCACCCGGCTTGACACCGGCTTGAGCCAGACCGCAGGCCAGGTGGCGCACCAGCAACGCCAAGTCAGACCAGGTGGTGGTTTGCCAAATGCCGTAGACCTTTTCGCGCAAGGCTGCAGCTTGCGGGCGTTGCCGCGCATGGTTGAGCAAGAGCTGAGGAAAGGTCGACGGCACAGGCGCTGTCTCCATCTTGTTTGCGCCGCATTCTGGCCAGAACTTTGACGCCAGGTTGTCGTTACGACGACAATCTGCGGGTTCAAGCGGATAGGTTTTTCACCTAGGAAATGACCGTGTCTACACAGGTTTTCCCATCAGCCAGCCATGCCAGCGCGGTGCAGACCTCGCGGTCGCGCGCGGCCGTCGCGAACGACCTGGTGCACATCCACTGGCTGGTGCATTTGAACGATGAAGAGCGTGCACGCGCCATTGCCGACCTGCGTGTGATTCAAGTCGAAGCGGGCGAGCTGGTGTGCCGCGTGGGCCGCCCTGTCACCTATTGGTTTGGTGTCGTCGACGGCCTCTTGAAGATGAGCAACGACACCGCCCTGGGCGTGCCCATCACCTTCACGGGCGTGTCGTCGGGCGGCTGGTTTGGCGAAGGCACGGTGCTCAAGGGCGAGGTCTACCGCTACAACATCCAGGCCCTGCGCAAGAGCGTGGTGGCGGGCATCACGGCGGGCACTTTTCACTGGCTGCTGGACCGCAGCATTGGCTTTAACCGCTTCGTCATGAACCAGCTCAACGAACGCCTGGGCCAGTTCATTGGCGCGCGCGAGATTGACCGCATGAGCAACCCCGACGAGCGTGTGGCACGCAGCCTGGCCGCGCTTTTTCACCCCGTGCTGTATCCGGGCGTGGGCGAGCTCTTGCGCATCACGCAGCAAGAGCTGGGCTATCTGGTGGGCTTGAGTCGCCAGCGTGTCAATGAAGCGCTGACAGCCTTGTCAGCGGCGGGTGTGATCCGGGTCGAATACGGCGGCGTGCGTGTGCTCGACCTGGGCAGACTGCGCGGCTACCGCGTGCCGGCCTGACGGCGCTGGCGCCGGGCAGTACTCATGCCGAGCAACGGTCAATGACTCAGGAGCGACTGGCGTCGCATAGCCCGTCGGCAGCGGTCGAGCCGTGCGGCTTGCGCGTCGGCATCGCGGCGCCCAGTTGACATTGAGTTAGGCCACACTCGCTGACGGCAGTCGGCCATCAGCGGCCGGTCAGACTTGGCATTCCAAAGCGCCGGCCGATGGTGATTCCCTGGCAGGCGTGACCAAACGATGCGCGATGGCGGGCCGCGTCGGGCACTGAGCACCGGGAGGTGCAGCAAGCATCGATGAGGTCGTCGAGCCCATGGGAATCGAAGTGCGTATGGGTGGCGCGAGGCTGCAAGTGCCAGGCGCGGTATTACAGGGTTCGTCTGTCTTGAGCAGGCTCGACTCGCGTGCGCGAAGTTCGAACAGGCACTTGAGCAAGAGCGTCATGGCCGTCCGACCCTACAAGGCTTTGACCAGCTCGGGAATGACAGTGAACAGGTCGGCTTCGAGCCCATAGTCGGCGACGCTGAAGATCGGCGCTTCCGGGTCTTTGTTGATCGCGACGATCACCTTGCTGTCCTTCATGCCGGCCAGGTGCTGGATGGCGCCGCTGATGCCCACCGCGATATAGAGTTGCGGGGCGACGATCTTGCCCGTCTGGCCCACCTGCCAGTCGTTCGGTGCGTAGCCCGCATCGACTGCGGCACGGCTCGCGCCCAGTGCGGCGGCGAGCTTGTCGGCCAGCGGAACCAGCACCTCGTTGAACTTGTCGCCGCTGCCCAGGCCGCGGCCACCCGAGACGATGATCTTGGCCGCCGTGAGCTCGGGCCGGTCGTTCTTCGCGATCTCGCTGCCGACAAAGCAGGACTGGCCGGAATCGGCGACTGCCGCGACCCGCTCGATGGTGGCGCTGCCGCCACTGGCCGGCGCCGGATCGAACCCGGTGGTGCGCACCGTGATGACCTTGATCGGGTCCAGACTCCTGACGGTCGCGATGGCGTTGCCCGCGTAAATCGGGCGTTCGAAGGTATCGGGGCCGCCGCTGCTGTCACTGCCGCTCGCCACGATCCGGGTAATGTCGGAGATCTGACCCACATCGAGCTTGGCGGCGACTCTGGGGGCCACGTTCTTGCCGGCGGCCGTGGCCGGGAACAGGATGTGGCTGTAGTCCTGGGCCGAATTGGCAACGACGGCCAGCACCTGGGCGGCAACGTTCTCGGCCAGGCCGTGAGCCAAGTGCGCGCCGTCGGCGTGCAGCACCTTGGCAACGCATGCAATCTGCGCAGCCGCCGTCGCGGCATCGGCCGCGTTCGCACCGGCGATCAGCACGTGCACATCGCCCCCACATTGCAGGGCGGCGGTGACAGTGTTCAGCGTGGCACCGCGAATGGCGCCGTGCTCGTGTTCGGCAATGACGAGGGTGGCCATCTCAGATCACCTTCGCGTCGTGTTTGAGTTTGGCAACCAGGGTGGCCACGTCGGGCACCCTGATGCCGGCGCTGCGCTGCGGTGGCTCGCTGACCGTGAGGGTCAACAGGTGCGGCCGGATGTCCACACCCAGGTCTGAGGGTTTGAGCACGTCCATGGGCTTCTTCTTGGCCTTCATGATGTTGGGCAAAGTCACGTAGCGCGGCACGTTCAGGCGCAGGTCGGTGGTGATGATGGCGGGCAGACTCAGCCTCAGTGTCTCGGAACCGCCGTCGACTTCGCGGGTGACACTGACCGAATCCGCGCTGAGATCGATCCTGGAGGCGAAGGTGGCCTGGGGCCGGTCACACAAGGCCCCCAGCATCTGACCGGTCTGGTTGCAGTCGTCGTCGATCGCCTGTTTGCCAAGGATCACCAGACCCGGTTGCTCCTTGTCGACCAGCGCCTTCAAGAGTTTGGCGACGGCGAGCGGCTGAAGTTCTTCGGCGGTCTCGACCAGGATGGCGCGGTCGGCGCCGATGGCCAAGGCGGTGCGCAGGGTTTCCTGGCACTGGGTGACGCCGCAGGAGACGGCGATGACTTCGGTGACGACACCTTTTTCCTTCAAGCGCACGGCCTCTTCGACGGCAATCTCGTCGAACGGATTCATGCTCATCTTGACGTTGGCGATGTCGACGCCGCTGCCGTCAGACTTGACGCGGACCTTGACGTTGTAGTCGACGACACGTTTGATGCAGACGAGGATCTTCATGGCATGGGCTCCGGTTCGGTAGGCGGTGGGCGGGTTCAGACCAGGCTGGGCGCGGGTGTCATGGCAACGGCAGCGACAACGGCCCCGGTCGCGGTCATCACCGACGCGCGCTTCGCGGACGAAGTCGTCATCACCAGCGCCTGGCCGTCGACCACCACCGTCTCGCCGACGCGGCAGACGGTATCGAGCGTGACACGACGGCGTGCGGGGTCGATCGCGCTGACGCTCACGCAGGCGTGCACGGTCTGGCCGGGCCGCACCGGCGCGCGGAAGTTGAGCTGCTGGCTGAGGTAGATCGTGCCGGGACCGGGCAGGTGGTTGGCGACGGCGGCCGAGATCACGCTGGCGGTCAGGAAGCCATGGGCAATGCGGCCGCCGAAACGTGTGGTCGCGGCGAACTCCTCGTTCACGTGCAGCGCGTTATTGTCACCCGAGACCCCCGCGAACAGCACGATGTCGGCTTCGGTGATGGTCTTCGAGAAGGTCGCCTGCATGCCGACTTGCAGGTCTTCGATGTCATGGCCGTTCATCTCGTTCATGGGTGCGTCTCTATTCGCTTCAGAACTGGGCGTCGCTCAGGCCCAGCGTGGTGGCCGCGCCGTGCAGCACCGCATCGCGCAAGGCGCCCGCTTCCGGCAGCACGTGCAGCGCGTAGTGGTGCGCCGTGATGCGTTTGGCGGCGAAGAAATCGGCGTCCTTTTCGGCGGCTCTGTCGGCATCTGCATCCACACGTGTCAAGCGGGTGGTCGCGGCCTGCGCACTGCGTGCCATCAGCCAGCCGCCGATGACCGTGCCGCACAGCTTGAGGTAGGGCACGGCGCCGGCCGCGGCGTCACGGGGCGGGGCGGCGAGCAGCCCGTCGGTGGCGTCGGCGAGGGC
>JANNEX010000386.1:0-9274 GCA_031379155.1 Rubrivivax sp. | reverse complement strand
GACGCTGCAAGACGCCATCCACAAGATCGACCTGGAAACGCGCGACCTCTTGGCCAGCACTTTCAACCAGGTCAACGAACATTTCGGCCGCATGTTCCCCAGCCTGTTTGGTGGTGGCAATGCGCGCCTGGTGATGACCGGTGCCGAGATATTGGACAGCGGCGTGCAGGTCATGGCGCAGCCACCGGGCAAGAAAAACAGCACCATCCATTTGCTCAGCGGTGGCGAAAAAGCGCTCACCGCGATTGCGCTGGTGTTTGCCATCTTCCAGCTCAACCCTGCGCCTTTTTGCCTGCTGGACGAAGTGGACGCGCCGCTGGACGACGCCAACACCGAACGCTACAAAAACCTGGTCAAAGAGATGAGCCGTGGCACGCAGTTCCTCTTCATCAGCCACAACAAGATTGCCATGGAAATGGCCGAACAGTTGATTGGTGTCACCATGCAAGAGCAAGGCGTGTCGCGCATCGTGGCCGTGGACATGCAGTCGGCATTGAGCCTGGCTGAAGCGGCTTGAAGTGAACAGCTTGAGCCCGTCGCCATGAAGCTTGCCACCGCACTGGCCATCCTGGGCGGTGTGGTGCTGCTGGGCTTGGCCGTGCATGCCTGGTGGCGCACGCGCCGCCTGCGCGACCAGCAACCGCGCCAAGGCGCGCCCAGCAGCCTGCTTGCAGAGCGTGTCGAGCCCGCACTGGACGCACTGCCCCTGTCCGACGCGCCTTTGCAAACGCGCGCCTTGCACAAGCGCACACCACGCCTGGACGCGCTCATCGACGCCATCGCGCCGCTGGCGCTGGACGCGCCCATCAGTGGTGAGCAGGCCTTGCAACATCTGCCGCCCACACGCCGCGCCGGCAGCAAGCCCTTCTACATCGAAGGCCTGGACGCTGACACGGGCAGTTGGGAAGTGCTCAGCCCAGGGCAGCGCTACAGCGAACTGCAAGCCGGCGTGCAACTGGCCAACCGGGGCGGGCCGCTGAACGAAATCGAATACTCGGAATTTGTGCAGCAGATAGAGGCCTATGCCGAGGCCACTGGCGCCAGCCCCGATGTGCCCGACATGCTGGAAGTGGTGGCCCGCGCACGTGAACTCGACGGCCTGGCCGCGCCGCTGGACGCACAGTTGTCCATCACCCTACGCACCAACAGCGTGGCCTGGTCGGTGGGCTTTGTGCAGCAGGTGGCCGCGCGTTTGGGCCTGGTGCCGGGCGCCCTGTCAGGCCGCTGGGTCATGCCTTGCGCTGAAGAAGGTGCGCCGCCCATGCTGGTGCTGGCTGTGGACGCCCAGGCCGCCTTGGCCGAAGACCCGCAGCGCGCGGTGGTGCGTGAATGCCACCTGTCGCTGGACGTGCCACAAACACCGGCCTCGGTCGAACCTTTTCCGGCCTGGCATCTCTTGGGCAAACAACTGTGCGACGACCTGGACGCCACCGCTGTGGATGACCAGGGCCAGGCCATCTCGCTGCATGCCTTTGACGCCATCGGCAAGGAAATTGACGATCTCTACGAACGCCTGGAAAGGCTGGACCTGGCGGCGGGCTCGGCGGCGGCAAGGCGCTTGTTCAGCTAGAGAAGCTGGCCGCAAGGCTTGAGCCGCACCCGCAGGCTGTCAGTCATTTGTGGGTTGGCGGACGCGGCGGGCATGGCAAGATGGCGCGCTCAAACAGGGCAAGAACTTGGCCCACAAGGGAATCTCGCATGCAGCTGCTATTCGCACGCCTGGCTTTCGCCGCAGCCCTGGCCTGGTTGGTCAGCGGCTGCGGCAACGTCACTCAATTGCACATCGAAGACACCTCAAGCCCCATGATGTCGGCGCGCGCCGTGCACCGGCTGGGCGGTGGCCCCGGTGGCAGCGGCATCGAAATCGAAGTCAGCAGTGTGCGCGGCAAAGGCCCGCAGCAACTGACGCTGAACGAGACCGCCTACCTGGGCACGCAGTCCATCAGCGGCCCCGCCGCGCTGCAACACACGGCCCGTGTGCAACAGGCGCAACTGCTCTACAACCACCTGCTGTTCCCGGGCCGAACTGTCGAGCTGGAATGGTTCGTGGGTGCGTCGTGGACGAAGACGAGCTGGAAGTCGCTCAGCGCCAACCCAGCCGATGCGCGCCTGTTGCACCAGGGCACCTGGTACGGCCCAGCCGGTGGCGCGTTAGGCCGCTTGCGCCTGTCGTCCCTGCTGGCGCTGGAAGCGCGCTACAGCGGCTCGGCCGATGTGTCCAGCGGGCCCGATTCGGGATCGCGCCACAACACCGAGCTGGTGCTGGCCTTCAAGCCAGCGCCGGTGTTGGTGCTGCGCGCGGGCTGGGCTGAAAGCCGCTCCTGGCTGCGGCCTGGCATTGCGTCGACAGAGTTGTCGGTGCGCGTGCGCGGCCCCTTTGCGAACCTGGGTTTTGAGTTCTAGCCAATTGCCTGGGCTGCGGCGGCCGCGCCTGGCCACCTCTGCCGATCTGCCGGCCCTGGCGCAGCTTTATGCGCACACCGCTCGAACCCTGGGTGGCTGGTGCTATGGCCCGCAACAGGTTCAGGCTTGGGCCGCTTTCGGTGCCGACACGCCGGCCTTTTCTGCCTATGTGCTGGATGCCCAGACCTGGGTGTTTGAATCAGACTGCGGTGAGCTGCTGGGCTTTTGCGGCGTGGCGGCCAGCGGCGAGGTGCATTCGCTGTACGTCCATGCCAGTCACACCCGCCAAGGCCTGGGCAGCGCCATGTTGGCGCACGCCCTGGCGCAAGCCGGTGAACAGGGCGTGTTGGACTTTGCGGCCTGGGTCACGCCCTTCAGCAAGCCGGTGTTCGAGCGTGCAGGCTTTCGGCTGACCCGCACCCTCACCGAAGACTTCAATGGCGCTCAGTTCGAGCGTTACCGCGTCGAGTGCCCTTGACCGGCTCAAGCCGTGGCGGCCGGGCGCAGCACGCGCACCGGTGAACGCATAAGAACAAACTCTTCCGCCGCCGTGGGATGCATGGCAATGGTGCGGTCAAAGTCGGCCTTGGTCGCGCCGGCACTCAGCGCCACGGCCAGGCTTTGGATGATCTCGGGCGCGTCAGCGCCGATCATGTGGATGCCCAGGACCAAGTCGGTGTCGGCGTCCACCAGCAGCTTCATGCGCGTGCGCTCGGTGCCGCCAATGAAGGCCTGTTTCATGGGCCTGAAGTCGGCCTCAAACACAGCCACGGCATGGCCGGCGCGCACAGCTTCGTCCTCGCTGGGGCCCACGCTGGCCATGGGCGGCAGCGTGAACACGGCGCTGGCCACGCGCGACAAATCCACCGTGCGCGGCACAGGGCCAAACAGGCTGTCGGCCAGGGCGCGACCTTGGGCGATGGCCACCGGCGTCAGGTTCTTCAGGTTGGTGACATCGCCGATGGCATAGACCCCTGGCGCACCGGTGCCCAGGTCCGCATTCACCGGCACCGCACCCTGCGCGTCGGGCGTGATGCCCACCGTGGCCAACGCCAGCCCTGCAGTGTTGGGGCTGCGCCCGGTGGCATTGAGCACCCAGGGGAAATCAAGCGCGCGCTCTTCACCCAACATCAAGACGAAGCCACTCGCGGTCTTGCGGATCTGGGTCGGCACGCTGCCGGCGTGCAATTCGACGCCAGCGGCCTGCAAGTCAGCGGCGATGGCGCTGCGCAGCATCAAGTCGAAGCCGCGCAGTGGCAAATCGGCGCGGTAAAACACCGACACCTTGACGCCCAGGCGCGCCAGCATGCTGGCGAATTCCAGCGCGATGAAGCCACCGCCAATGACGGCGGCGCGTGCGGGCAGGCTGCTCAGGTCGAGCAAGTCGTCGCTGGTGGCGCAGGCTTCGATGCCGGGGATGCTGTCGCGCACGGGCGCGGCGCCGGTGGCGATGAGGATGTGGCGCGCCGTCAGCACTTCGTCACCCACCTTCACGCGATGCGCGCCGTCGAGTTGCGCCCAGCCTTCAAACAGCGTGATCTGGCTGCTGTCCAGCATCTGGCGGTAGATGCCTTCGAGGCGCGCGGTTTCCGCCGCTTTGGCCGCCGCCCATGTCGCCATCTCGAAGCGCGGCGGCTGCACCGTCCAGCCGTAGCCACGCGCTTCTTTGAAAGCATCGCCAAACTGCGCCGCATACATCAGCAGCTTCTTGGGCACGCAGCCGCGAATGACGCAGGTGCCACCGACACGGCTGCCTTCGACTATGGCCACCTTGGCGCCGTGCAGTGCTGCGCGGCGCGATGCCGCGACGCCGCCTGAACCGGCGCCCAGGGTGACGAGGTCGTAGTCGTGGTCCATGCGCTCTCCTTGTGGCTGCCACACAATGTCGCACATGCCCTTCTCAGATTACGCACAGCGCGCCCAAGAGCTGCGCGAGTTGCTGCAACACCACGCGCACCGCTACTACGTGCTGGACGCGCCCGAGCTGCCCGACGTCGCGTACGACAGGCTGTTCCAGGAGCTGCAAGCGCTGGAGGCTGCGCATCCCGAATTGCGCTGCGCCGACTCTCCCACCCAGCGTGTGGGCGGCGCCGTGCTGGACGGCTTTGTGCCTGTGCGCCACGCGCTGCCCATGCTCAGCATCAAGACCGAAACCGACACCAGCCCGGCCGGCGCCACAGCTTTTGACGAACGCGTGCGGCGTGAGCTTGAACTGGGCGCCGACGCGAGCGCTGTGGAGTACCACGCCGAGCTGAAGTTCGACGGCCTGGCCATGAGCCTGCGCTACGAGCACGGCGCGCTGGTGCAAGCCGCCACGCGCGGCGACGGCGAGAGTGGCGAAGACGTGACGCAGAACATCCGCACCATAGGCCAGATTCCGCTGCGGCTGCACGGCGCCTCGCCGCCGCTGCTGGAAGTGCGCGGTGAGGTCTACATGCGCCGCCGCGACTTTGAGCGCCTCAACGCGCGCCAGCGTGAAGCCGGCAAGCCCAGCTACATCAACCCGCGCAACACGGCGGCAGGCGCGGTGCGCCAGTTGGACCCGGCCATGGCCGCGCAGCGCGCCTTGAGCTTTTTTGCCTACGGTCTGGGCGTGGTGCAAGGCTGGGACACCCCGCTCACGCACAGCGCCACGCTCGACGCGCTGCGTGAAATGGGCTTGCCCGTGTGCGCTGACCGCGCAGTGGCCCAAGGTGCTAGCGGCCTCATCGCTTTTCATCAAGCCATGGGTGCCAAGCGCGATGCGCTGCCTTTTGACATCGACGGCGTGGTCTACAAGGTCAACAGCCTGGACTCGCAGCGCCGCCTGGGTTTTGTGTCGCGTGAACCGCGCTGGGCAGTGGCCCACAAGTACCCGGCGCAAGAGCAGCTGACACGCTTGAATGGCATCGACATCCAGCTTGGCCGCACCGGCAAGCTCACGCCCGTGGCCAAGCTGGAACCGGTGTTTGTGGGCGGCACCACGGTCAGCAATGCCACGCTGCACAACGTGTTTGAGCTGCGGCGCAAGGGCGTGCGTGTGGGCGACACGGTCATCGTGCGGCGCGCCGGTGACGTGATTCCTGAAGTGGTGGGCCGCGTGCCCAGCCCACGTCAAAGTTATGTGCCCAACTTTCGCATGCCGCGCGCCTGCCCCGTTTGTGGCAGCGCGGTGCAACGCGAAAAGGGCGGCATGGACCACCGCTGCAGCGGCGGCCTGTTTTGCGCCGCGCAACGCAAGCAGGCGCTGCTGCACTTTGCAGGCCGGCGCGCCATGGACATCGAAGGCCTGGGCGACAAGCTGGTGGACCAATTGGTGGACGGCGGCGTCATCCGCGCCCTGCCCGGCCTGTATGCACTGGACGTGGCGCAACTCTCGGCGCTGGAGCGCATGGCCGACAAGAGTGCGGCCAACCTGGTGGCCGCGCTAACAAAGAGCAAAAAGACGACCCTAGCGCGCTTTCTCTACGCGCTGGGCATACGCCAGGTCGGCGAAACCACGGCCAAGGATTTGGCACGCCACTTTGGCGGGCTGCAGCGGCTGATGGACGCCAGCCTGGAGCAGTTGCTCGAGGTTCGCGACGTCGGCCCGGTGGTGGCACAAAGCCTGCACACCTTTTTTGCCCAACCGCATAACCGCGAAGTGGTGATGCAGTTGATAGACGCCGGCATCACCTGGGCTGAAAGCGACGGTGCCGCTGACAATGGCAGCAAGCCGCTGGCAGGACTCACCTTCGTCTTGACCGGCAGCCTGCCCAGGCTCAGCCGCGACCAGGCCAAGGACTTGATCGAAGCCGCCGGTGGCAAGGTCTCGGGCTCGGTGAGCAAGAAGACGCACTTCGTGGTGGCCGGCACTGAGGCTGGTAGCAAGCTGGACAAAGCGCGCGAGCTAGGCCTGACGGTGCTAGACGAAGCAGGGCTGCAAGCCTTGTTGCAAAGCCATGGCAACTGAGGCCGTGAAGCGCATCGCGCTGCTGGGCGGCGAGTCCAGCGGCAAGACCACGCTGGCACGTGCGCTGGCCCACGCCCTGGGCACCGTCTGGGTGCCCGAGTACGGCCGCCAGCGCTGGGAAGAATTGCGCCAGACGCTTTCAGGCTATGAACTGGTGCAGGTGGCGCGCACGCAAGTGGCGCGGGAGGAAGAACACGCGCAGCAATCCCACACCTGGCTGGTCTGCGACACCACGCCGCTGACCACCTTGCAGTACTGCTTGCATGACCACGGCCAGGCGCCGGCCGAATTGCTGGCGCTGTCGCAGCGGCACTATGACGTGACCGTGCTGTGCCTGCCCGACTTCCACTTTGTGCAAGACGGCTGTCGCCGCGATGACGGCTTTCGCCAGCAGCAACACGCATGGACGCTGGCGCGCCTGGCCGAGCGTGGCGTGGCGCCGCTGCTGGTGCACGGCGACGCGCAGGCCAGGCTGGCGAAGGTGCTGAGCCACTTGCAGCGCATGGCGACGCCAAGTGCGCCGCAGCGCGCGTCTAGCGCGGCACGCTCATCTTGACCGCGTGCACCAGGCCGTTGTCGCTGGCCTGGAACTCAAGCGTTAGCTTGCCGTCGCTCGAGCGCAGGCTCAGTTCACCGGCGGCGCTCAGGGGCGTGGCGATCATGCCGTCCACTTCGGCCAGCATGTGGGCGCCTTCGCGGCTGAGCACCAGCAGGCGCCCGTCGGCCAGGCGATACTGGCCTTGCACGTTGGCCACAAAAGCGCGGCTGACCCCAGGTGACGCCAGGGCGGGGTTCTGCCCCCGTATTTGCACCTGCTCCACCGCCGCCTGGGCGGGCAAGACCAGCAGCAAGGCGGGCAACGTGGTCAGGGCGAGCGAAAGGCGGGTGGTGGTGGACATGCAAAACTCCTCGGTGTTGAAAGTCAAGTGACAAGCTCACTGTAGAAAGCCTTTGCGTTCGGCGTGCCCAGCAACAGACGCAGTGCAGCGCGCGCCTACCCAGATGCAGCCTTCGCCGATGAATCCGCAGCACCCGAACCCGAACGACCCAATCCCGAAAGACCCAGCGCCATGACCGTGCGTGAAATTCTGAAGATGGGCGACCCGCGCCTGCTGCGTATCGCGCAACCCGTGCGCGAATTCGGCACGCCCGCACTGCAAGCCCTCATCACTGACATGTTTGACACCATGGCCGCCGCGCAAGGCGCTGGCCTGGCCGCGCCGCAAATAGGCGTTGACCTGCAAGTGGTGATCTTTGGCTTTGAGCGCAATGCACGCTACCCCGAGCGGCCGGCAGTGCCAGTGACGGTGCTGCTTAATCCCGTCATCACGCCGCTGTCAGACGAGAGAGTTGAAGGCTGGGAAGGCTGCCTGTCGGTGCCGGGCCTGCGTGGCAAGGTGCCGCGCCACCCAAGGGTGCGCTACGAAGGCCAAGACGCGCAGGGCCAGGCCATCGAACGCGAGGTGGACGGCTTCCACGCCGTGGTGGTGCAGCACGAGTGTGACCACCTCATCGGCCGCCTCTACCCCACGCGCATGACCGACCTGACGCAGCTGGGCTTTACCAGCGTGCTGTTTCCTGAACTCGCCGACAGCGACGAGTAGCGGGACTCACTGCAGCCACAGGCCTTTACACATAACCCGGTCAGCGCCGGCCCCGGCCCAAGCGTTGACAGCCCATGAGCACCCACCCTCTGCGGCGCGCCCGGGCCTGGCTCGGCTGCATCAGCCTTTGCTTTTTGACCCTGGGCGCCACCGCCACCCAGGCGCAAGAAGACCCACCCGGCCGTGTCGGCCGCCTGGCCGACGTGCAAGGCGGCGTGTCGTGGTTTGACCACGAACAGGGCAGTTGGAGCGAAGCCGAACGCAACCGCCCGCTGACCAGTGGCGACCGCGTCTCCACCAGCCCACAAGGCCGCGCCGAAGTGCGGGTGGGCTCCACCGTGCTGCGCTTGGCTGCGGCGACTGAACTGGAAGTGCTGCGCCTGGACGACCAGCGCATGAGCTTTCAGCTGCACGCCGGCAGCTTGGCACTGCGTGTGCGCTCGCGCGAAGTGGCGGGGGACATCGATGTGCGCACAGCCGAGGTGCGCCTGCGCCCTGAACGTGCAGGCCACTACCGCATCGACCGCATCGACGACAGCACGCAAGCTGGCGCGTGGCGTGGCACCTTGCGCATCGACGACGCTGAAGGCTTCATCATTGAAACTGGCCAAAGGGTGGAGTTGTGGCGCGAAGGGCGCGAACGCCGCAGCCTGAAGTTTGCGTGGACCACCCCACCCAATGACGACTTTGCGCAGTGGGCTGCACGAGACGACCAGCGCGACGAACGCAGCGCGTCTTCACGCTACGTTTCGCCCGAGATGACTGGCGCCGAAGACCTGGACCGCAACGGCCGCTGGGAACGCCACCCCGAATACGGCGCCATCTGGTACCCGCTGGAAGTGCGCGCGGGCTGGGCGCCTTACCGCTATGGCAGCTGGGCCTGGGTGCGCCCGTGGGGCTGGACCTGGGTCGACGAAGCGCCGTGGGGCTTTGCGCCCTTCCACTACGGCCGCTGGGTCAGTTGGGGCGGCCGCTGGGGCTGGTGCCCGGGCGACTACGTGGCCAGGCCTGTCTATTCGCCGGCGTTGGTGGCCTGGGTGGGTGGGCCGCAGCTCAGCGTCAACATCCGCATCGGCGGGCCTTCTGTGGGTTGGCTACCGTTGGCGCCGCGCGAGTGGTACACGCCGTATCACCAGCACAGCCCGGGCTATGGCGAGCGCATCAACCCGCGCCCGCCTGGCTACCGGGGTGACTGGCAACGGCCACCGCAGCAGGTGCCCACAGGCCCCGTGATGTACGGCAACCAAGGTGTGCCCGGCGCGGTGACGGTGGTGCCGCGTGACGTGCTGGTGCAGCGCCAACCCGTGGGCCGCAACGTCATCGACCAGGTTGAGGT
>JANNEX010000371.1:0-6421 GCA_031379155.1 Rubrivivax sp. | reverse complement strand
TGAGGGTCGGCGCTGATGGTGCCGGCCAGCCCGGCCACCAAAGTCTTCGCCGCCTGGGCGTTGCCCAGCAGCACCTTGATCACGGCGTCCACCGTCACCGCTTCATGCCCCATGTGCCAACAGTCAAAGTCAGTCACCATGCCCACCGACGCATAACAAAGCTCGGCCTCACGCGCCAGCTTGGCTTCGGGCATGTTGGTCATGCCAATCACGCTGGCGTTCCAGCTGCGGTACAGCTGCGATTCAGCCAGTGTCGAAAACTGTGGCCCTTCCATGGCCAGGTAGGTGCCGCCGCGCGCATGCGGCACGGCCTGCTGCGCCAACGCGGCCAGCACATGCTGGCCCAGGCGTGAGCACACGGGCTTGGCCATCGACACATGGGCCACCAGGCCAGTGCCAAAGAAGCTGCTGGCACGCGCCACGGTGCGGTCAATGAACTGGTCAACGACGACAAAAGTGCCGGGTGGCAAGTCGGCCCGCAGGCCACCCACGGCCGACAGCGACAGCACATCCGTCGCACCCAGACTCTTCAGCGCTGCGATGTTGGCGCGGTAGTTCACTTCAGACGGCGGAATGCGGTGGCCACGGCCGTGGCGCGGCAAAAACGCCATCTGCGTGTTGCCCAAACGACCGCGAAAGATCTGGTCTGAAGGCGCGCCCCAGGGCGTGTCGACGGTCTCCCATCGCGTATCAACAAGACCGGGCAAGTCGTAGAGGCCGCTGCCCCCGATGATGGCCAACAAGGGTGTGCTCACGCGGTTTTTCCAGGTGTGATTCGTTGCGGGGCCATGGCTTGCACCGAAGCTTCAATGAGGGCCTGCAACACGGCGCCATCCACATCAGCCAGGCGTTTGATGTAGAGGCAGCTCTTGCCCGTTTTGTGGGTGCCCAGCTGCGCCAGCAACTCGGCGTAACGATCCAACCCCGGCATGATGTAGAGCGTGAGGTCACCCTTGCGCGGCGAGAAGGCCACCACCGGCCAGTCGCCCGTGCGGCCGCCAGCGTACTGAATTTGATAGGCGCCAAAACCGACGATGGCGCTGCCCCACAGGCGCGCTTTTTCGCTGGTGGCTGTTTCCATCAGCTTGACCAGGGCCAGGCAATCGGCGCGGCGGGCCTCGTTGGGCTGGCTGGCGATGAAGTCTTTGACGCTGGCCGCCGTTGCAATGGTCTTTGCGACGGTCTTTGTGGCGGTTTTCGGGCTGCTGCTCATGGCGATGGCTGCGGGGTGAAAAACAGCGCAATGCTAAGCGTCAAGCGGGTGCGGTCAAAGAAGGTTCCGCCGCTGGCACGGCAGAGCGCATGGCGGCATGCGCAGCCACACTCACCGTCGCCGGTGGCTGCGCACGACGCGCGGCGTCTGACCACACTTGGCGCCAGCGGCGGGCGCCGGGCTGAGCGTTGTACAGGCCCAGCATGTGGCGCGCGCCATGGGTCCAGGGCACGCCGGCGTGCTGCTGGGTTTGCAGGTACTCCACCATCGCCGCCTCTACGCAAAGACGCTGCGGCAGCACTGCTGCGCTGCCAAAGAAGCGCCGGTCCCAATCCACCATCAACCAGGGCTCGTGGTAGGCCTGGCGGCCCAGCATGACACCGTCCACGTGCAACAAATGCTGCTCAATTTGTTCGTTAGACGTGACACCGCCGTTGAGCACGATGGTCAGCGCCGGGAAGTCTTTTTTCAACTGGTAGACCCAGCCGTAGTTGAGTGGCGGCACCTCGCGGTTTTGCTTGGGGCTCAGGCCTTTGAGCCAGGCGCTGCGGGCGTGCACGATGAACACCTGGCAGCCGCCGCGCTGGGCCACCGTGCCGACAAAGTCGCGCACAAAACCGTAGCTCTCGGCGCGGTCAATGCCAATGCGGTGTTTGACCGACACCGGCAAGGTGCAGGCATCACGCATGGCCTTCACACAGTCGGCCACCAAGTCGGGCTCAGCCATCAAACAGGCGCCAAACGAGCCGCGTTGCACCCGTTCACTGGGGCAGCCGCAGTTGAGGTTGACTTCGTCGTAGCCCCACTGCTGGGCCAGCGTGGCGCAGTGCGCCAAGTCGGCGGTTTCACTGCCACCCAGTTGCAGTGCCACCGGGTGCTCTTGCGCGTTGAAGTCCAGATGCCGCGCCACGTCGCCATGCAACAAGGCGCCAGTGGTCACCATCTCGGTGTACAGGCGGGTGTGGCGCGTGATGAGGCGGTGGAAGACACGGCAGTGGCGGTCGGTCCAATCCATCATCGGGGCGACGCACAGGCGCCAGGGGCTGGCTGATTGATTTGATTGCACTAATGTTCTCTTTGTCGGCCCACGCATGGGTAGGACAGACGATGTAGAGGCGCTCTTGGCAGCGAGTCCATCTACGTATGCTAATCAATGGGTTGCGAAGGATGGTCTGCGACAACTCGACAACTTCGCAGGTTTTCGGTTTTCGGGCCATTCTGCAGTTCACCGCACAGCGGCAGTGCTACGGATTGGCTGAAGCAACAACGGGTAATTGCTACAGCAACACCGCAACCTGCGACCGCCGGGCGTGGGCCTCCATGAGCGCTGCGGCGTCAGCGCTATGCCTGCTATCGGGCAGTCCGGTTGGCATTTCGTGGGACGGTTGACGACCTACAGGAGCTGGCGGCGGTTTTCTCCGCGAACGACCGATCTACGTTGGAACTCGACCTTCGCTTACGCCGCCGAGAAAGCCAGAGATGGCGACAGCGGTCATTCGCGGGTGGCAACCACCGACCGGGACAAGATCCCGGCTGAACGACTGCATCCGACGGCCGCGTACGGGCGCTGCCGACCCCATGCACAGATCGCAAATATGCTCAGAAGTGGAGGGCCCGGCGCTGTGATCGAAGCATTGCGCGGTTCTGGCGCTAGCGCAGTCAATCGGAACTCGACATAGCTATCGCGCACAGAAGGTCTTGTGGCGCAGTGGGCGATCTCTGCGGCCAGTTGCCGCAACCGAGAGATGTCGTCGAACCGATGGCGCCGTGGACCGCGATCGATTCGCAACAACGTCCGAGCTTGCTGGGCTTTCCGACTGTTCCGCCGTGACGCGCGGACGCAAGATGTTCGCCACCCACGTAGCGCGCACGAAACTGGCAGACGCTGGCCCACAGGGAGTGCCAGTCCATGATCGACGCCGACACCGGTCATTCGATCTGGCGCAAACTGGACGGCCAGTCTACGAGGCGATGACCTCAACATCCCAACAGCCTTATCCGTCAGCACGGTGGAATTGGCTGCGGCCAGCATTCGATAAGCGAACTCAAGCCCGGATCGGCGGCTTCCAGCCGGCCTGCGGCAGGGCCTGGCCTAACCGGCTGAGGGGGGTCAAGCCGTTTCCTCGCCCATTGCGCCAAGCGACCCCAGGCGCCGCAGCGCCAGCCCTGCCAAGCCTGCCAACATCAAGGCCACCGAACCCGGCTCGGGCACCGCGCTCACATAGTCCGTGCCTGACGCAGAGCTCACGCTGAATACAACGACTGCGTTGTGGTTGGCATCGAACAGCTCGAGTCCGGTGATCTTGGCGGTGGTCAGAAAGTCGCTGTCGGCGGTGCCGTAAGCCCAAGCCATCAGGCCTGCCTTCAGATCCCACTGCTGGGCCCAGGTCATCGGCAGCTCGAGGAAGAAGTCACTCCCACCGCTCAGGCTGCCGGTGCTGGTGGCCCACCCGGCCGGCGGTGCTTGCCCGGAGATCGTGCCCATGCCACCGCGGGCAACCTGCGCGTTCATCACCTCAAAAACCGACCCACCGTTTTGCTGGATGTCCAGCTGCACGTAGGTCGCTCCAAACAGGAACGCGCCCGACGCACCGAGTGAGGTGACGCTGCCGTCGACGTGGAAACGGTAACGCACGGAACCAGCCGTCTGGGCCGCGACAAAGGGACTGGTGGCCGTCAGTTGATCAGAGAACAGAGCGGCGCCGGCCGACTCGAACAACGCCGAAGGACTATCCGCAATGCCGCCGGATATGTTGGCGTGGGCGGCGGCGCCCAGCGACTTGTAGCTCGCGGTGGCGTTGGCTGAGCCGTTGAAGGTGACACCCGCGCTTCCAAGAGGTACCCCCACCAAACTGCGACTGTTCGTCAGCGGCCCGGTGGCCGCGCTGAGGTTGGAAAGCTCGCCGCTGTAACCGCAGGCCGCAATGCCGCCGAGCGGCAGCATCTGCGGCTTGAACTGAAAGAACAACAAGTCTGGCGCAGGGCCATAAGTTCGGCAATCAGGCGCGCCGTTGCTGGTGCCTCCGACGACGCCCGCAAACGCGGTCAGCGATGGTGCAGCGAAAGCGGACGACGAGGACACCGCTGTGACGAGTAAGGCGGCTCCGCTGCAAACAGATGTCATTTTCATGGAGGCCTTGGTCTCGATTGAGGTTGGGTAGATACCGATCTGCTTCTCCAAGCATGGAATTGTGGGTCAATCGATTCCCCGCCGCCAGCCCCTACTTCAGCGGCGAACATTACGGTTCGCTGACCTGGGACAGGTCAGTAAGGCAAATGGCAAACGCCGAAGCGGTGCGGCAGCAACTCGCCCAGGCCCATGCGGGCCCGTACGTCTTGCAGGTCGGCGACCAAGACCGGAGCCGCAGCGTCGGCAAATTCACTCAATCGCTGGCGGCAGCAGCCAAAGGGCATGACCAGCTCTGCCGCCACTCCGACCACAGTCACTACTGCCACACGCTGCCGGCTGGCTTCCACGCCGTACCCATGTCGTGCAGCTTGGCGAAGAAGTCGGTGGACAGCACGCACTGACTGTCGGTGAACACGCCATGCTTGCTGCCGCCGGCGCGTCGGGCGCCGCGTTCGGGGTGCCACGGGAAAGGAAAATGACGTTTGAGAACTCTATTCCTACTCGGCACGGCCGACCGCGGTGGCGTGCCGCAGCGCGATGGCGATGACCTCGTCCTCGCAAGTCGCGGCGCCGGCCGACAGCAGCCGCACCAGCTCGCTCGGATCGACCTGCTTGCTTAGGTGCGCCATCGCGCGTGCATGCGCCCGCTGCTCGTTCTGCACCCGCTTGCCCTTGCCCAGGCGCGCGTAGCCGGCATCGGCGTAGCCGATCACTTGCGCCGCACTGTCGTCGCGGCCGTCCTCGATGGCCAGCAGCGCGATGTGATCGAACACCCAGTAGCTGAAGTCCAGGCCCCGAAGTTCGTCCAGCGCGCGCGACCAGCAGGCCCGGGCCGACGCGAGCTCGCCGCACGCGAACCACGCGGTGCCCAGGTTGGCCAGCGCCCGCCCGAGATCGACCGGATACTGCCGGCCTTCAAGCCGGGCCTCGCAATCCGTGCCGATGGCCAGGGCCTCATCGATGTCGCCCCGCGCGAGGTGCAGGTCGGCAATGTGCAGCATGGCGCGCGTCGCGCCATGCCAGACGCCGCTGCCGCGATAGGCGGCGCGCGATTGCAGCGCCCAGTCCAGCGCCGCGCGCAAATCGCCGTCCAGTTGCGCTGCCCAGGCGTGCGAGCCGCAGTACCAGCCGTAGCCCTTGCCCTGCCGGCGCTCGCCCAACAGCGCATCGACGCGGCCCAGGCACGTGCGGTTCGCCGCAGTGTCCCCAAGTTGGGCGAATGCCGACGCCAGGCACAGCTGCGCGTTGGCGGCACCGGCCACGTCTGGCGAGCCTTTGAATGCGGTGACGGCCTGCTCGGCTGCCGACTTCACGCGCAGCGATGGGGTGGAAGTGGCGTGCAGGCTGTACGCGCCAGCCAGCCGCAGCGGGTGCAAGAGGATATGCTGGAACTCGTGGATCGCACCCACCGCAGGCCAGAGCCACACCGACGCGCCCGCGAGCCGCGCCACCAGTGTCGGGTCGGGCGCCTCCAACGCGAAGCGGATGGCCGCGCGCAGGTTGTCGCGCTCGGGCCCATGGCGCGCGATCCACTGCGCGTCCGGCGTGCGGTCCGACTCGGCGTAGCCGGCCTCGAACATGTTGCACAGATGCCGCGCATGGGCCGCCGCGCCATGCGCGTGCCCGCCGCTGGCGCGCAGCTTGCCTAGCGCATGGATGCGCTGCACCTCGAGCATCCGAAATCGCGGCGCGGGCGCGGCGGCATCACGGCTGATCAGCGAGCGTTCGACCAGGTCGTTCAGGCGCGCCGTGACCTCGGTGGCGCCAGCCGGCTCGCCCGCTCCGCCGAGCAGCGCGCGGCCGACTCGATCGTCCAGCCGCCGGCAAACTCGGACAGGCACCCAAACGCCGCCTGCCGCTCGGCGGGCAAGAGGTTGTGGCTGCAATCGATCATCGCATCGAGCGATTGGTGCTTGGGCATCGCATCGCATCGCGCCCCCGCCGGACAGCAGCGCAAAGTGATCCGCCAACGCGGCCCGCGTAGCAGCCAGCCCCAGCGTCGCCACGCGCACCGCTGCGAGCTCGATCGCCAGCGCATTGCCATCGAGCTGCCGGCACAGCTCGGCCGCGTCCGCCAA
>JANNEX010000365.1:0-2776 GCA_031379155.1 Rubrivivax sp. | reverse complement strand
GGCCTGAGCTTTGGGAAGAGTTCGCTTGCGACTGGCGCGAACTCTGGTTCAACCAGGGCATCGAGCCGCCCAGTTGGGTGCTTGCAGACGAAGCGATTGCGGCGAGCGCGACGGGGGTCTTGTTCGCGTCGACGGTGGAGCCGGGCGGAACCAACCTTGTGATCTACACGCAACGGCTCGGCCCACTGTATCGCATCGAAGTACACGACCCCGCTGGGGCGCTGCCGAAGAATCAAGATTCGTGGCGCTGACTTCCAAGGCCCAGCCACACGGCACCCCTTGAGCTGCTCCGAGACGCGATTGTTGTGACGCCGTCACGACAATCGCTCTGGCGCACCAGCATCAATGCGAGATCGGCGGACGAGCCTCGCTCCAGCGCTCCAGGTCGGCGCGACGCCACGCGACCGCGCGCGGGCCGAGTCGCACGGGGCACGGAAACTTGTGGTCGGCGATGAGGCGGTAGATCGTCGAGCGACCGAGACCCGTCAGCCTGAGTACCGTGGGCATGCGCAGGAACAGCGGGGCCGCATCAGGTCCTGGCGGGGCAAGCTCGTAGGCGTGGGGCTGCATCGACGGTCTCCGGTCGGGACTCATGCAACGACTGTAGGTGCCGATGCGTTCGTCGGCCGTGCTGGATTCGGGCCCGAATGCTGCTGCGGCTCGACCACCAGCACCGATTGGGTCGCAGGTAGGGCACTACGGCAACAGTACGGCAACGGCAACGGCCCAGAAAGCAAAAAAGTCAGCCGGCGCTAACCGGCTGACCATTGCCTATCTTGGCTCCCCGACCTGGGCTCGAACCAGGGACCTACGGATTAACAGTCCGGCGCTCTACCGACTGAGCTATCGAGGAATTGAGCCTACGATTATAGCCAGAAGGTGCTGGCGCTCAGAAGCCGACTTGTGCCGATACGCGCCAGGTGCGCGCGGGCAGTGGGTACAAGTACACATGGCCAAACTGGTAGGGGGACTCTTTCCAGGCGCGGCGGTCGGTGGCGTTGTCCACGCCCAGGCGCCAGGTGACGGCAGTGCTGCCCACCGTCTGGCGCAGGCGCGCGCCCAGGTCAAGACTCGTCCAGCCCCGTATGCGCACCGTTTTGTCGTTAGGCAGCACTTGGCGGTTGCCCTCGGCTGACAGGCTGGCCAGCAGGGCCAGGCCGGGCCAGGTAGTGGGGCGGTGCTCAGCACTCGCACGAAAAGTGGCGCTTGGCACATTCACCGGGCGCTGGCCGTTCACATCGGCCTGGCTCGAGCCGCTGCGCTGCGCGTGCAGCAGCATGGCGCTGGCTTGCAACGTCCACGTCGGCCACTGCTGGACCAGGCTGGCTTCCACGCCGCGGTGGCGCGCGCTGCCGTCAAGCGCGCGCAAACAGGTGTTGGGCGCGTCGCAGCTGCCCAGGTCGGCGGTCTGGCCTCGGGCGATGTCGAACAGCGTCAATGAGGCTTCGACTTGCTCGTCGCCGTGCTTCAGGCCCGCTTCGAATTGACGGCTGCGCATGGGGATGACTTCGCCCGCGTTGCTGAAGTTGGGCCGGTTGGGCGCCACGTCGGTTTCCAGGCCACGGCCCCAGCTACCGTAGAACAGCGTCTTTGCCGCCAGCTGCCAGGCCAGCGCCAGCCAGGGCGTGGTGTCTGTACGCTCAAAGTGAGTGGCACGCAGGCTGCCGTCGCTGTCAACGCTGGTGCGCACGCTGCTGCGCGCCATCTGGATGTGGCGCAGGCCCGCCCACAACTGCCACTGCGGTGTCAATTGCACGGCGTCGCGCACAAACCATTCGGTGCCACGCTCGTCGCGGTTGGTGTTGGCGTCGGCAGAGCCTGCGGAGGGCGGCGTGAGCAAGCTGCCGTCAATGCGACCGGTGCCGGCGATATCAAACACTGCGTCTTCAAAGCGGCCACGGTAGCGCGTGCCCAGCACACCCGCTTCGACGCTGTGTTGCACGCCACCCGTGTTCAGCTTGCCTGACAGCGCCAGCTGTATGGCGCTGCTGGTGCGGCGTTCGTGGTCGCTGATGTATTCCCAGTAGGTGAAGGTGCCGTCGGGCGCGAAGCGGTTGCACAAGTTGATAGGGGCGGCAGGGCAGACATAGGTGCTGGCGTCGTACACACCGTAGGGGAAAGCGGTGCGGTCGTCGCTGCGCAGGCTTTGTCGCATGGCATGCGCAGTCAGTTTCCAGCCGACGCCCAGGCGCTGTTGCCAGCGCAGTGACGCGGTGTCGCCGTCCAGCACCACGTCCTGCCGCCAGGGTTGGTCGTTCAGGTTGAGCTTGGGGCTGATGTTGCGCGCTGAAGGTACGCTGTTGCCCAGCAGGCTGAAGCCCGTGACGCTGGGCTGGCGCTGGTGGCTGCTTTCCGCCTCGGCTTGCAGCAGTGTGTCTGGCGACAACTGCCAGTCCACGGCCAGGGCCAGCAAAGAGCGCTGGCCCTTCGTGTGCTTTTGCGGCGGGTCGAGTTTTTCGGCCGCCGCGTTGATGCGCAGACCCACGTTGTTGTCGGCACCAAAGCGCTGGCTGATGTCGACGGCCGCCGCCAGTGTGCCTGCTTCACGCGCTTCGAAACGCAAGCTGCGTTGGTTGCCGTTCGGCCGCTTGACCACCAGGTTGAGCAAGCCGCCTGGGGCACTGGTGCCGGCCTGTATGCCGCTGGTGCCTTTGAGCAGTTCGAGCCGCTCTTTGTTGTCCAGCGCAATCGCGGTTTCTGCGTTGATGGGCAGGCCGTCGCGGCGGACGTTGAAGCGGTTGTCCAGCGTGTAGCCGCGCACCGACAGGTTGCTCCA
>JANNEX010000357.1:0-14944 GCA_031379155.1 Rubrivivax sp. | reverse complement strand
CTGCCAACATTCAGCGCGGCCCCATGGCGGTGGTGCACGGCATCATCGTGCATCAAACCGACAGCTCTTCTGCAAGTTCCACGCTGGAAAGCTACAAGTCCAAAGGCGCCAACGGGGCCCATTTTCTGATTGACAAAGACGGCACTGTCTATCAAACCGCTTCACTCCTGCAGCGCACCTGGCATGTGGGAAAACTTCGGGCTCGATGTCTCCTCCAAAGCACATGCAGTGCTGCCGAAGTCAAGGCCTACAAAAAGTTTGACCCTGCGGGCATGAACAAGCTGGAGTCTGCCAAGGCCGTGCCGGACCGCTACCCGTCCAACGAAGACAGCATCGGTATTGAGTTGGTGGGCCAAGCCTTGACTGACCCCGCAAAACCCACGGCCGAGCCGGTCTACGAAACAGTGACCGAGGCGCAAAACGCTTCCCTCAAGTGGCTGGTGCCGCAGTTGGCGCTGCTCTTGAGCATGCCCTTGACGGAGGTCTTTCGCCACCCAGACGTTTCGTGGAAAAACAAGACCGAAGCGAGCACCGCGAAGTGGCAATGAGGTTGCTTTCACGCACGGCAGCACTTGTGCTGTGTTTGGCCGCGACCACCGGTTGCATTGCAGCCGGCGCCACCTGCCGCGAGGCCACCGAATTCGTGCCCAGGCTGTGCCCAAGCGGCCTGCCCGCCGTGGCCGCGCTGAAGGTCGAGTGGCCACGGGCTTGCGCCAGCTTTGCCCTGGGCCCGCGTGGCGCCCGCCGGTTTTTCGCCCGCGCATGGAAGCTGGATGACCCGCGCGGCGAGAGTGCGGTCGAGCGCAGCCCGTGCACCGCTGACGGCACGCTGCGCCTTGCTGACGGGCGCACGGCAAAGTGGCGCATTGAGCAGATCGGCACTGCCACGCTGGTGTTTGACGCCACGGGTGAGAGGCTCACGCTGCTGTGCCCCGAATGCCACTTTGCGCCTTTCCCGCCGTTCACGCCTTGAGTCTGGGCCGCAGCCCTTCAGTCGAATCGGTAGGTGAACTGCCCGTCAGCCGCACCCACCTGCACCCCGCCCACGGGCTTGCCCTCGAGCATGCGTTCCAAAAACGCGCGCGACACGTCGGGCAACATGGTGTTGGTCAGGATGGCGTCGATCATGCGGCCGCCACTTTCACTTTCGGTGCAGCGTGAGACGACGAGCTTGACAACCTCGTCATCCACCACAAAGGGCACTTTCCAGCGCTGTTCCACGCGCTTTTTGATGCGCCCCAGTTGCAGCTTGACGATGCTGCCCAGCATCTCGTCGCTTAAGGGATAGTAGGGAATGGTCACCAGGCGCCCCAGCAGCGCGGGTGGGAAGACCTTGAGCAGTGGCTCGCGCAGCGCCTTGGCCATGCCTTCGGGGTCGGGCATGAGTTCGGGGTCTTTGCACAGGCCGGCGATGAGTTCGGTGCCGGCGTTGGTGGTCAGGATGATGAGCGTGTTCTTGAAGTCGATGAAGCGGCCTTCACCGTCTTCCATGAAGCCTTTGTCAAAGACCTGGAAGAACATCTCGTGCACGTCGCTGTGGGCTTTTTCTACCTCGTCCAGCAGCACCACGCTGTAGGGTTTGCGGCGCACGGCTTCGGTCAGCACACCACCTTCGCCGTAGCCTACGTAGCCGGGGGGCGCACCCTTGAGCGTGGAGACGGTGTGCGCCTCTTGGTATTCGCTCATGTTGATGGTGATGACGTTTTGCTCGCCGCCGTACAGCGCTTCGGCCAGGGCCAACGCGGTTTCGGTTTTGCCCACACCGCTGGTGCCCGCCAGCATGAACACGCCTATGGGTTTGCTGGGGTTGTCCAGGCCGGCGCGTGAGGTTTGAATGCGCTTGGCGATCATGTCCATGGCGTGGTCTTGGCCGATGACACGCTGGCCCAGGTGCTTGGCGATGTTGAGCACGGTTTCAATCTCGTTGGCCGCCATGCGGCCCACGGGAATGCCGGTCCAATCGGCCACCACGCTGGCCACGGCTTGTTGATCCACGGTGGGCAAGATGAGCGGGTTTTCGCCTTGCAAGTTATGCAGCCGCGCCTGCACGTCCTTGAGCTTGGCCAGTGTGGCGGCGCGCTCTTCGTCAGTCAGTGTGGGCGGCTTGGCGGCTTCGGCCTGCGCTTCAAGTGTGCTGCCCGTGCCTTCGAGTTTTTCCAGCTTGCCGCGCAGTTGGCCGCGCAGGGCCAGCAGCTCATCCACCAGGGCTTTTTCGTCGGCCCAGCGTTTGTCCAGCACCGCCAGGCGGCCTTGTTCGCTGAGCAGCAACTCATTGACGCTGGCCTCGCGTGCCGCCGTGTCAACGCCGATGGCTTTTTCGCGGCCGATGATTTCCAGCTCTGTCGTCAGCGCTTCAATGCGCTTCCTGCAATCGTCCACTTCGGCCGGTGTGGCGTGCAGGCTGACGGCCACACGCGCGCAGGCGGTGTCGAGCAGGCTCACACTTTTATCGGGCAACTGGCGCGCCGGAATGTAGCGGTGGCTGAGCTTGACGGCGGCTTCCAGCGCTTCGTCCAGGATCTGCACACGGTGGTGGCGCTCCATGGTGCTGGCCACGCCGCGCATCATGAGCACGGCCTTCTGTTCGTCGGGCTCGTCGATCTGCACACTTTGAAAACGGCGCGTCAACGCGGGGTCTTTTTCGATGTGCTTTTTGTACTCGGCAAAGGTCGTGGCGCCAATGGTGCGCAACTGGCCGCGTGCCAGCGCGGGCTTGAGCAGGTTGGCCGCGTCACCCGTGCCGGCAGCACCGCCCGCGCCCACCAGCGTGTGCGTTTCGTCGATGAACAGGATGATGGGTTTTTCACTCGCCTGCACTTCGTCGATGACGCTGCGCAAGCGCTGCTCGAACTCACCCTTCATGCTGGCGCCGGCTTGCAGCAGGCCCACGTCCAGTGCGCGCAGTTGCACGTCTTTGAGCGACGGCGGCACGTCGCCGCGCGCGATGCGTTGCGCAAAACCTTCGACCACAGCGGTCTTGCCCACACCCGCTTCGCCGACCAGGATGGGGTTGTTCTGGCGCCGCCGCATCAGGATGTCGACGACCTGGCGGATCTCGTCATCGCGGCCCACGATGGGGTCCATGGTGCCGCCGCGCGCCTGCTCTGTCAGGTCGGTGGTGAAGCGTTTGAGGGCTTCTTGTTTGCCCATCGCCGCCGGCGCAATCGCATCGCTGGCCTCACCCGGCGCAGCGCCACTTTCGCTGGCCGCCGCGCCCTGTTCAGGCGAGGCCGAGAGCAACTGCGTGAAGCGGCTGGCCAGGTCGTCGGAGTTGATCTTTTCAAACTGGCGCGACAAGCCCATCAGCGCGCCGCGCAGCGACGCCGTCTTGAGCATGCCGATGATGAGGTGGCCGGTGCGCACCTGGTGTTCACCAAACATCAAAGAGCCGTAGACCCAGCCACGTTCAACGGCCGTGTCGATGAACTGCGATATGTCGCTGATGCTGCTGGCGCCGCGCGGCAAACGGTCCAGCGCTTGTGTCAGGTCAGCGGCCAGCGCGGCGGTGTCCAGGTTGTAGTGGCGGATGATGCGGTGCAAGTCGCTGTCGGGCGCATTCAGGATCTGCACAAACCAATGTGGCAGTTCGACAAAAGGGTTGCCGCGCATCTTGCAAAACACGGTGGCACCTTCAATGGCTTTGTAGGCCAGCGCATTGAGTTTGCCGAAGGATGTGGTGCGTGAGATTTCAGGCATGAGGTGCTCCGGCGCGTGGCCTGGTGTGGCGGGTGAGGAAGGATGTCATGGGGCGCAGACGCAGCGAACCCGCTTGAGCCGCACCACCACGGGCTGCCCGGCCCAGCCAGGTGCTGATGCCCAGGCGCGGGCCCCTGCCCAGTACCGGCGCCGGGCGCTCGGCCTCATGCAGCGTCAGGCACAAGTCCCATGTCTTGTCGCGGCCGGCCACCAACTGCACCAATTGGCGCAACGGCTCCCAAGCGCTGCCGCCGGGCAAGAGGCTGTCGTAAGCGGCGCGCCCAAGGGGCCCGATGTGCAAACGAAAGCGGTACTGCCGGTCCCAGACGCGCGAGCCGGCGTTGGCCGAGCGGCCCAGCTGCGCCATGGGCAGCGCACTGCGCTCAGTGCGGTTGCGCGCGTGACCCAACTGGCTGCGGTCTGGCTGGGCAATATCCATCCAATGGCCGACATGCTCTTGCAAACGCACCGGCATGTTCAAGACTTGCGACAGCACCTTGCACAGCATTTCAGGGTGGGCGCTGCGGCTGGCCAGCCAGCCGGCGTGGAAGGCCAATACTTCTGGCCTTAGCTGGGGCGTGTGACCCTGGTTCGGCACGGCACCGGCCAGTGCGCCCAGCCAGACCTGAAAGCGGTCATGTGCCGGCCTGTCCAGTTGCACCACCGGCTGCGTCTGCGCCCACGCGCGATAAAACAGCGACAGCATGCGGTGGTGAAAGACGTCGAGAAAGTCGGCCAGCGTCTGGTCGTCATGGTGGCGCGAGCGTTCGCGCACAAATTCGGTGAAGTGCAGCGGCATCGGCCCCTGCGGGCCTAACAAGCCAAAGAAGCGCACACGCAGGCGCGGCGGCAGCTCGGCGTGCAGGCGCAGCGACTCGAGCGCGGCAGGGGCAAAGTCCAGCTCGCTCGACTGGCCCAGGCGCAGCGCTTCCTGGCGCGGGCGCAGCGCTTCGCCGGTGCGCGGCTGGGTGGGGCGCAGCGTATCAACACGGCGCAGCAGGGCGAAGAAGTCGAAGCGGGTGGGCTCGGCCTGCACGGCGGCCAGCAGCTCTTGCAGCAGGGCGTCGTCCGAGCCGGCCGTGTCGTGGGCCGTTTTCATGCCGTCGGTCTTTCACCGGCGCGCGGCGGCCAGGTCTTGACCAGGCCACGCTGCACACTTTTCAAGTTGAGCTGGGTGAAGCTGTTGATGGCGGCGTGGCGCGCGAAGAAGCGTTCCAGCACACTGGCCAGCAAGAACGCACTCGCACCCTGGAAGGCGCTGTCGTCCAGCTCCAGTTCCAGCAGCACTCCGGCGCCAAAACTCAGCGGCCCGGGGAAGGGCAGGCGGCGTGTGACGGTGCTGATGTGCAAGGCGCGCACGCCGTCGGTCTGGCGTGCCCAAGATTCGTCATTGGGGCCGTACAGGCGCAGCGTGGCGCGCAGGGCAGCGGCGGCTTGTTCGGGGTCGTCGCCGGGGTTGAGATGGTTCTGCGTCAACTGCGCTACCAGCTGCCAGCCCACGTCACCTTCGGAGCGGCGCGGCACCGGGCGCGTGGGCCCGCGCAGGCAGCTCACGCGGGTGACGGGTGCGGCGGCGTCCAGCTGCCAGGCGGTGTCGCCGCCACTGCCTTCGCGCGGCAGCAGCACGGGCAGGTCGCGGTTGGTGACCAGGGCTTGCACCGACAACTGGCGCAGGCTGTCGCGGTAAGGGCCGTGGCGGCCATCCACCAGCGACAGAAAAACCTCGTCGCCCAGGTAGCTGGGCACGCGCGCGCCTTGCTGGCGCTGGCGTTCAGAGGCCCGCCGCGGCGCGCGGCGAATCGTGAAGTAGCCATTGCCGTCGGGCAGGCTGGCGTGGCTGCTGCGGTAGAGCGGCGCAAATTCGCGCGCGCTATCGGTGCCGCTGGCGCCGTGGCCCACGACGTGTTCAATGCTGTGCACCTCGTAGTCCATGGGGCGCGTGCGGTCGGGCACGACGTGGAAGTCGGCGCTGCCGCCCGACAGCAGCACACGGTCCAGCCGCTTGGGGAAAAGGTTGATGGCGGGTGTGCAGTGCAGCGCCACGCTGCTCGTGTTGACCAGGGCTTCCAGTTGCGCGTCACCCCGGCCAAAGAGCAGCACGATTTCGGCTTCTTCACCCGGCATGGCGGCCAGGCGCGCTGCCAAGTCATTGACTTCAAAAAACAGCAGGCGCTGCGGCAGCGAGGCCACTTCTTGCAGCAGGCGGTGGCCCGAAAACATGCGCTGGCTCTCGGGCAGCAGGGCTTCATCAGCCGCAAAGCCCACGGGTGCGATGCTGGTGGCGCCACGCCAGTGCACTTCCTGCGCAGGCGTGGCTGCCGCGCCGGCAGGCACCAGCAAAGTGCCCAGGCCCTGGCCCAGCACCAGTTCGTGCAGCACAAAGGCCACGTCGTCTTCGGCCGCGATGTAAAAGACCAGACGCTGACAGCCCAATTGCGACAGCTTCAGGCCGCCGCCGGCGCGCAGCTTGATGCGCAGGCCGCCTTTGGCGGCGCGCGCTTGAGGCAGGCGCGTCAAGCCCAGGTCGGGCGCGTGCGTGAAGGCGCGCACGTCGCTGATTTCCAGCGGCCATAGCGTCACGGCCATGGCAGTGCGGAATTCGCAGGCCGTGTCTGCGCCGCGTTTGAGCGTGCTGCGCACGGCTGCGCCGCGTGGCAGCGGGTGGCCACGCGCCAGGTTGGGGTCGTTGGTGTCCAGGTGCAGGCGCAGCACCATGGCCGAAGGCACGGGTGCCAGGAAGTTGGGGTTCAGCGCTTGCAGCAACTGTTCGATGAGGCGCGGCTGCTCGGCGTCAAGCTTGACGCGCACACGCGCGGCCATGAAGGCAAAACCTTCGAGCAGGCGTTCGACATAGGGGTCGGCGACCTCCATGTCTTCCAGGCCCAGGTGCTTGGCGCGCGGGTGTACCTTGGCAAATTCACGCCCCAATTCACGCAGGTGGGCCAATTCGTCTTCGTAGAGGCGGATGAAGCGGCTGTCCATGGCGGTGCGTGTGTGCGGGCGCTAGGGCGTGTCAGCGCAAGTCGGCGCAACTCAGCGGTTGCGCGCTGCGCTGGGTGTGGACGGCCCCGCCGCTTCGCGCACGTCCACCTGGCCGGCTTCAAGATCGAGCTTGGTGCGCAGCAAGATTTCCAGCGGTACCGGCTGCGCCCACAGGTGGCCACGAATTTCGAATTCGATCACGTTGTGGGTGTCCATGACGCTGTTGGGTTCCATCGCGCTAACCACCAAAGTGTGCGGCAGTATGCGCGGCTCAAAGTGTTTGATGGTTTCGGCAATGGTGCGCTCAAGCCGGCTCACGTCGACCTTGGAGGCCTGCTTGCCGGCCAGCGGCGGCATGCCGTAGTTGAGCACGGTGCCCACCAGCGTGGGGTGCGTTTCTTCCCATTCAGGGTGGGGCTGCACGGCGTTGAACAGCCACGACAGGTCGCGCAGCACAGCGGCGCGCATTTCGGCCTTGCTGATGACGCGCGCGCCGCTTTCGCCGATTGCGCCGTCACGCACCAGGCGGTCCAGCAGCGCAGGTTGCAGGCGGTCGCGTGCTTCGGTGTCGGCCAAGGCGGGTGTGCTCAGGCCACGTCAGGTCGGGGGTGTGAAGCTGAGTTTGCGCAACTCCAGCAAGCCCAGTTCGCACACGTCGGTGGTGAGGGTGCGTTGGCCCACGCCGCGGTATTGATTCGGCGCGAGTTCAAGCCAATCGGTGCGCCGCGACAGTGAGGCTTGCGCGTCGCCAGCCAGGTCGGTGCCGGCATAACGCACCGGCAGCAGGGCCACGGTGTCGGCGCCGTTGATGAAGGTGATGTGGGCAGGCGCCCACACCAGGTCACGCAGGTCTTCCACGGGCTCAACGATGAGCGCCGTGCAGTGCATGTAGGGCAGCCAGCCGTAGCGCCCGTTGATGACCACTTCCAGCACGGGGCCCAGGCGTGAATCGGCGTCGGCCAGCCAGGTGAAGCAGTGCTCGGCGTCTTGGGCGTCGGTGAGTGTGCCGGCGCTGGGCGTGGCTTCATCGAAGGCCTGTTCACGCGCAGCCGCCGCAGCGGCAGATTGGCCTTGCGCGTCCAGCGACAAGGCTTGCGCCAGTTGCGCCACCCAGGCCGCTGGTGGGCCAAACACATGCGGCAAATTGCGGCCGGCAAACACAGACTCACGCACCATTTCGCATTGCACGGCGGCGGTGTAGGTGTTGACCATGGCCAGCGTGCCGGCGTCAAGTTCTCCGCACACCTTGAGTTGGTCCAGCGCACGTTTCCATTGGCCGCCTATGCACAGCAGTTGGAACAAAAAAGTGCGCAGCTTGGCGTCAGCCGCGCTGCCGCGCACCTGCGTCTGTAAGGCCTTGAGCGCGCCGGCGGGGTCACCCGCAGCGAGCAATTCTTGGGCGGTGGTGCTCACGGGTCGTGTTTGCTCCGGCAAATGGCTAGGCGCGCGCAGCCAGGCTGTCAGTGAATGTCATGCTGCCGCCGCGCAGGCCGGTGGTCTTTTGCGGCCGGTACTCCACCGAGACTTCGGTGAAGGCGATAGTCACGGTCTCTTTGGTGCTGCCGTCGTCGTGCGCGCTGTGTTGCAGCGAGGTGATGCGCGCGGCCTTGAGCGTGATCACCAAATAGTCTTCCTGTTCACCCCCAGCCCGGCGCAGCGCCAGACGCGCTTCTTTGACTTCGTCGTTGGTGACCAGCGCCGACATCAGCGCCGTGGTGGCGCTGTCGACTTGTTTGACCACCGTCAGCGCCGAATACGAACGGCGTGACGTGGCCTGCGTGTCGCCCAAGGCCGAGCCCGCCGTCAGGCCCCAGTTCCAGGCCGAGACGACGATGTCGTCAGCATGCCCGGATGAGGAGGCCTCACCCTTGACCTTGCCCGCGCGTTTGGTCTGCACGTGCAGGAAAAATTCGGCCGAACCACCGCCGCCAGCGGGGGTGGTCAGGCCTGGCACTTGAATGGGCATGTGGGGCCCCTGGTTGGCAGGATCAGGCGATCTTGGTGGTCTTGTTGTTCCAGCTGAACTTCACATCGCCACCCATGGCGCCCTTGGCGTCCTGGGCCTTGTAGGCGAACTCGATTTCAGAGTAGCTCATGCTCACGCTTTCCATCATGTCGCCACCCGAATTGCCGCTCGTCTGTACCGAGGTGATGAAGACCTCTTTCATGGTGATCTTGAAGAAGTCCTTCTGGCCTTCGCCGGACTTGCGCGAGGTGAGTACGACGTTCGGAAAGTGCACGCCTTGGGCGCACTTCTTGGCCAACACCGGTGAAGCCTTGTCGTACAAGTGGGTGAGGTGAATCTCGCCGGGCAGGGCCTTGCCCTTGCCGGCGCCCCCGCCTGAGAGGTTGGAGGCGTTGCTCACGCCCCAACTCCAGGACATGACTTCGATTTCACCCTTGTGGTCAGTGTGGGTGGATTCGCCTTCGACGCCGTCGAACTTGATGTGTGTGTCCATTGCCATGATGAATAACTCCTGTGCGGATGACGCAACGATTGATGACAGAAACTGTGACTCTGTGGCCGTGCGCGGCGGCCCCGGTGAACTCTTAAGTGCTTGCGCTTGTTGTTATTGCTTCTCTGAAGGAAGCTTGGAAACCAGTCGCAGCGACACCGTCAGCCCTTCAAGCTGGTAGTGCGGCCGCAGCAAGAATTTGCTGGAGTAGTAACCCGGGTTGCCCGGGATTTCATCCACCGTGACCTCGGCCGCCGCCAGGGGCTTTTCTGCCTTGGTAGTGTCTGAAGAGTTGGCGGGGTCGCCATCCACATAGTTCATGATCCAGTTGTTCAAGAACTTTTCCATCGCGGAGCGGTCCTTGAAGCTGCCGACCTTGTCGCGCACGATGCACTTCAGGTAGTGCGCAAAACGGCAGGTCGCAAACAGGTAAGGCAGGCGCGCGGCCAGGTTGGCGTTGGCGGTGGCGTCGGGGTCGTCATATTCCTGCGGCTTTTGCAGGCTTTGCGCGCCGATGAAAGCTGCGAAGTCGCTGTTCTTGCGGTGCACCAAAGGCATGTAGCCGTTTTTGGCCAGCTCGGCTTCGCGGCGGTCCGAGATGGCGATTTCGGTCGGGCACTTCATGTCCACGCCACCGTCGTCGGTGGGGAAGGTGTGCGAGGGCAGGCCTTCGACGGCGCCACCGCTTTCGACGCCACGAATCGACGTGCCCCAGCCATACAGCTTGTAGCTGCGGTTGATGTTGGTGGCCATGGCGTAAGCCGCGTTGCACCAGGTGTATTTGCTGTGGTCGCCGCCAGCGGTTTCTTCTTCAAAGTTGAAGGCTTCCACCGGGTTGGTCTTGGCGCCATAAGGCAGGCGCGACAAGAAACGCGGCATGGCCAGGCCCAAGTAGCGCGCGTCTTCGCTTTCACGCAGGCTGCGCCAGGCAGCGTATTCGGGCGTGGTGAAGATCTTGGTCAGGTCACGCGGGTTGGCCAGCTCTTGCCACGAACCCATCTGCATGCCGGTGGGGCTGGCGCCGGTGATGAAAGGCGCGTGTGCGGCTGAAGCGATCTTGCTCATCTCGCTGAGGATTTCAACGTCAGGCGCGCTGTGGTCAAAGTGGAAGTCGCCCACCAGGCAGCCAAAGGGGTGGCCGCCAAATTGGTCGTACTCTTCGGTGTAGACCTTCTTGAAGATGGGGCTCTGGTCCCAGGCCGTGCCCTTGTAGCGCTTGAGCGTCTTGCCCAATTCGTTCTTGCTGACGTTGAAGACCTTGATCTTCAGCATCTCGTCGGTTTCGGTGTTGTTGACCAGGTAGTGCAGGCCGCGCCAGGCGCTTTCAAGCTGCTGGAATTCACCGTGGTGCAAGATGGCGTTGACCTGTTCGGACAACTTCTTGTCGATCTCGGCAATCATGGCCTCAATCGAGACGATGACATCGCTGCCAATCAGCTTGGTGTTGGCCAACGCCTGCTGCGCCAGCGTGAGCACAGCGCTTTCAACGGCGCTCTTGGCTTCGTCGCTCTTGGGCTTGAACTGCTTGTTGAGCAAGGACGCAAAGTCGCCACCTTCGTAGGTGACGCCTTGAAGGGCGCTTGCGGCTTGGGTGGAGTCGTCTGCCATGGTGTTGAGCTTTCGGGGTCTAGTGTCTGGGGTGGTGGACGGGCTGTGAATGATCCCTTGGGATCATCACTTGTCGGCGGCGGGCGCCTTGGCCGCAGCCAGGCTCTTGAGCAGCGCGTCGTCCTTCACCACCTTGGCGATCAACTCTTCGGCGCCGGTCTTACCGTCCATGTAAGTCACCAGGTTGGCCAGTTGCTGGCGCGCTTCCAGCATCTGCTTGAGGCCATCCACCTTGGCCGCCACGGCTGCCGGTGAAAAGTCGTCCATGCTCTCGAAGGTCATGTCCACCGCCAGTTCACCTTCGCCGGTGAGCTTGTTGGGCACGCGGAACTGCACGCGCGGCTTCATGGCTTTCATGCGGCTGTCGAAGTTGTCGACGTCGACTTCGAGGAATTTGCGGTCGGCCACAGGGGGCGGTGGCTCGGTGCTCTTGCCCGAGAGGTCGGCCATGACGCCCATGACGAAGGGCAGTTGCACCTTCTTTTGCGCGCCATAGGTTTCCACGTCGTATTCGATCTGCACACGCGGCGCGCGGTTGCGCGCAATGAATTTTTGACTGCCGGCCATAACGCTGCTCCTGAGGGTGACGGGGGTGAAAGGATTGGCTTACTCCGGCCGTGGGCCGGCGATGGTCTGGACCTGGTCTACGCCCAGCGGGGCCAGGTCCTGGATGATCTCGATGAATGTCATATTCAGCAAGCGCTGCGCGCGACGGATGAGCAGCGGAGCGGGGTGGCCGGGCTCGTGCTGTTCAAGCCAGCTGCACACACGTTCAAGCTCACGCGCGGCGTCGGCGCGGCTCTTGATGCCGCCGCCGCTGCCAGAAGAAGTGCTGCCTGCGCTGCTGCCCTGGCCGTCATCGCTGCCGTCTTGTGCACCGTCGCCCTCGCTTGGAGCCAGGCGCTTCAAGGCTTGGGTGCCGACGGCCAGCAGCTTGGTCAGTGGCGACAGATCAGGTGCGGCCGAGCCAACCTGCGATTCGACCGCGTTGACCACGGCCAACGCGGCGGCAGCAGCAGCGGCCAAGTTGTCAGCCGCCTCGGGTCTGGCGGCGGTGATGCTGGCCAGGCCTTCGAGCACACCGGCTTCGCTGGGGCGCGCTTCGTCGCCATGAGGCTCGGCCTTGCCCAGGCCCAATTCCAGTTCGCGCAGCGTGAGCACACCGCGCCCGGCGACGATGCCAGCGGCGCGCAAGTCGGCCGGCACGGCGTCACCCGCAGCCAGTGGCGCCAGCGCGTTTAAGCGCATGGTGGGGTCGTGGTTGTCGCTGGCGTCCAGCTGTGGGTGCACGTGGGCCCAGTGCTGTTCCAGCAGGCCTTGCAGCAGTTGCAGGCCGCGCGTGGCGCCTGGCATGCCGTGCAAGCGCGCCGCGCTGCGCGTCAGCCACACGGCCAGGCGCACGTCGCGTGTGCGCTGCGCCAGGCCGTGGGCCAGCTCATACACCTGCACCCAGTCGGGTGGTTCGGCAGGAAATACCTTGTCACCATATTGCCGCTCGGGCGTGCCTTCTCCGGCGCGCTCAAGCGCCTGGAAGTCGGGGTCGAAGTCAAGTTCGGGACCACACGGGGCCTCATCGCCCAAGGGGGCCAGCAGGGCTTCGGTGTCGAACAGGGCAGCTGTCATGCGGGGTGCGGGTGGGTGCGCGGCGGCGCAGCGGGTGAAACACGGGTTGGCACAGACTCTAGAAGCACGCTGACGGGGCCACAGTGTCCGAAAGTCATCCTGGGGCCTGGCCGCCGTGCTGCGGCTTCCTTCATTCTGGGGAGCCCGGGGGCGATCCGTCGCGCTGGCTGCCTTGCAGCGCATTGCGCAGCGCTTCGAGCAAGTGACGCGGTTGCACGGGTTTGAACAGCACGGGGTCGGCACCGGTGGCCACGTCACGCAAGGCCTGGCCGGCGGTGTCGCCAGTAACCAGGATGGCCGGCACGTCGCGCCCGCACAGGCGGCGCACGTTGGCCACCACGTCCTGGCCGCCTGGGCCATGGCCCAGGTGCAGGTCTGACAGGATCAGGTCAACGCGGCCTTCCAAAGCGGCCACGGCGCTTTCGGCCTGCGCGGCGTCGCTGGCCGTCAGCACCTGGTAGCCCCACTCTTGCAGCAGCAGGCGCAGGCCCTCGCGGATGGGCTCTTCGTCGTCCACCACCAGCACCATTTGCGCCACGCCCACCTCGGACGCCATGGGCTGGGTATCGGCAGCGGCGGTGGCTTCGTCCATGCCGGCCAGGCTGGCAAAGGTGTTTAGCGGCACACCCAACCTGAACAGGGTGCCACGCCCTGCCGTGGACGCAACCTCAAGCCGGTGCCCCAGCAACACCACCAGGCGCTTGACGATGGCCAGCCCCATGCCCAGGCCCTGGCTGCGGTCACGCTCGCCGCGCCCAATTTGATAGAACTCGTCAAAGACACGCGGCAGGTCCGCGCGCGCGATGCCGCAGCCGGTGTCCCAAACTTCGATGTTCAGGTGAGTCTGGGTCTGCCGCGCCACCACCACGACACCGCCCTGCGTGGTGTAGCGAATGGCGTTTTGCACCAGGTTGCCCAGGATGCGTTCCAGCATTTGCGGGTCGCTGGTGACGAGTTTGCCGCCGGGCGAAAAGCGCAGCGCCAAACCGGCCAGTTCGGCCTGGCCGCCGTACTGCATGTGCAAGCGCCGAAACACGTCGCGCAGCGGAAAAGTCTGTGGCCGCGGGCTGACCGCGCCGCCGTCCAGGCGTGAGATGTCGAGCATGGCGTTGAAGCTGCGCTCGAGCGCGTCTACCGAGCGCATCAGGTTGCGCGCCAGCGACTCTTCGGGTGATTGGCGCAGGCGCTTGTGCAAAGTGGCGGCGAACAGGCCCAGCGCGTGCACGGGCTGGCGCAGGTCGTGGCTTGCGATGGCCAGGAAGCGGCTCTTGTCGCTGTCGTTGCGCAGTGCCGCGTCGCGTTCGGATTGCAGTTGGCGCACGCGCTCGCTCTGGTCCAGCGCGTGCAGCGTGTGGCGGCGCCAACGGTGGCGCAACCAGGCCGCCAGCAGCCAAGCCACGGCGCTGGCCAGCAGGCCCAATATCAGGCCAGCCAGGCCGGCTGCTGCGCCCGCCAAGGCGGCGCTGGCGGCCGCCAGGCTCGAGGCCGCCAGATGCGGCGCCAAACCGGCTGCCAAGGCAGTGCCAAACACCGCCACGACGGGCAGCCACGACAGGGCCGCTTCAGGCTTGGCCAGCCCATCCTGCCAAGCCGGCCACGCCGCCAGGGCCACCAGAAGGCTGACCCATGCGAGCAACACGCCGACGCCGCCTTCGCGCAAACGGCGCGCGCGCCACAGCAGCAGCGCGCCGGCCACTGCGGGTGTCGCCACCACCCAGGCTGCGGCAGCGGCGGGCCAAGGCGTCAGGCTGCTCAAGGCGGCTTCTGCCAGCACCACCGCCAGCAACAGCGCGCCCGCAAAGCGTGTCTGGTCGCCCGCCGCGCGCAAGGCCGCGCCGGCCAGCACCTGGGCCGCTGCGTGCCGCTTGGCGCCGCTGGCCCCGCTGGCGGCCTGGGACGGCGGCGGTGCGGCCGGGCGGTCAGTTACCACCAGCAGCCGGGCCCCTGGCAAAGGCGGCGCGGCTTGGGCTGAGGGCAGGGCGGACACGGCAGCGGCGGGCCGCAGCCCTAACGGAACAAGCTGATCAAGTGCGAACGTGAACGCACGTCCAGCGCCAGCAGCAGCGACGACACGTAGTTCTTCACCGTGCCCAGCGACAGCGTGGTGCTGTGGCTGATTTCCTGGTTGGTGCAGCCCGACAGCACGAGCTCCAGGATCTCCAGGTGGCGTGGCCCCAGCTCGGCCACGCGGTCATACATGGCGGTGCGTGGCAAACGTGGGAACAGCGCAGCGCCGCTGCCCGAGCTTGGGCGGATGCCAGTGCCGGCGGTGCCGGTGCCCAACAGGGCCAGCAGCGTTTCGCGCGTATCGCTGCTCATCGCACCTTTGCCGACATAGGCGGTAGCGCCCATGGCACGGGCCTGGCGAATCACAAATTCGTCTTGCGTGCCGCTGAACACCGCCACGCGGGCCTTGGGGTGGGCCTGCAAAAACAGTCGCAGCCCTTGCAGGCCTTTGCAGTCGGCCAGATTCAGGTCCAACAGCACGGCGTGAATGTCGGCGTGCAGGCGATACAGGTCCAGCGCATCGGCCAGCGTCGTGGCCTCGACCCATTCGATGGGCAGTCCCAGCAGTTCGC
>JANNEX010000353.1:0-9125 GCA_031379155.1 Rubrivivax sp. | reverse complement strand
GCCGCCACGTCGCGGCTTTCTTCAACCCAGGCGCCCACCGCGTCGTGCGTGTTGCGCAGCACGATGTAGCGCACGCGGCGCGTGAAGGCATTCGGGATCAGCGCGCCTTTGGCTTCATGCGCCGCCCACACCCAGCACAGCGTGGCTGCCGGCAGCGCCAGGTTGCTGCGGGAACGGGCCAGCTTGAGTAGCTGGCGTTCCACAAAAGGCACACGCTCGTCGCTTACATCAAAGCTCAGGCAGACCTTGATGGCGGCGTCGTCACCGGCTTTGGCAGTCAGGTCAATTCCAGGGTTAGGCTGGTCCATGCGCCACTGCCACTTCAGATGGTGCAGGGGCGCAGGTGCTGCCAGTGTGTGCACAAGATTGCCGTAGCTGGCCTGGGCCAGCACACGCACGGTGTCGCGGCCGTCGATGGCCTCGGCGCTGTATTGCGTGACGGGTTTGCCCTGCTGCGGCAGCGTTTCCAGATGCCAGGCCGGGTGCAGCTTGCCGGCGTCGGTCAGCGGCGGCAGTGCGGTGGCCGCTGCAGCCGCCGCCACAGCCGCCGCCAGCATCAGCAGGCTAGCCGCGCTGCCAGGCATGGAATTTTTCCACCCAGCGCAGCAGCCGGTGTGGCTGGTGCGCGCGCTTCCATTCGCCGGCGGCGTACTTGTTGGCCTCGGCCAGCGTGGGGTAGGTGTGGATGGTGCCCAAAATCTTGTTCAAGCCCAGGCCGTGTTTCATGGCCAGCACGTATTCGGCCAGCAAATCCCCGCCATGCACACCCACGATGGTGACGCCCAGGATTTTGTCTTTGCCCGGCACGGTCAGCACCTTGACCCAGCCGTGCGCGGCACTGTCGGCAATGGCGCGGTCCAGGTCGTCAATGCCATAACGGGTGACTTCATAGGCCACGCCTTTTTCCTTGGCCTCTTGTTCGTTGAGGCCGACACGCGCCACTTCGGGGTCGATGAAGGTGGCCCAAGGAATCACCGAGTAGTCGGCCTTGAATTTCTTGAAGCCGCCAAAGAGGCCGTTGACCGCCGCGTACCAGGCCTGGTGCGCCGCCGTGTGGGTGAACTGGTAAGGCCCCGCCACGTCACCCGCGGCCAAAATGTTGGGGAAATTGGTCTGCAAATACTCGTCTACCTGCACCGTGCGCTGCACGGTCACGCCCAGCTCTTCCAGACCAAAACCTTGCAGCCGCGCCACGCGGCCTACGGCGCACAGCAGCACATCAAAAGGGATGCGCTTTTCAACACCACCGGCTTCGACCACGATGGACTTCTCGCCACCGACATTTTCGCAGCGCAACGCCTTGTGACCGGTGAGCACCGCTACGCCGTCAGCCTCGAGCGCCTGGCGTGCATAGGCCGACACGTCTTCGTCTTCGCGGATCATGATGCGCGGCAGCATCTCTATCTGCGTCACGGCTGAGCCCAGGCGCGCAAAGCTCTGCGCCAGTTCACAACCAATCGGCCCGCCGCCCAGCACGACCAAGCGTTTGGGCTGCTCGCGCAGACCCCACAGCGTGTCGCTGGTCAAGTAGCCCACGGCATCGATGCCTGGCAGGGGTGGCACAAAGGGCCGCGCGCCAGTGGCAATGACGATGCTGCGGGTGGACAGCACTTGCACCTTGCCGTCGTCGGCCGTGATCTGCACATGCCAGGGGTCGATGATCTTGGCCTTGCCGACTTGCACATCCACGCCCAGGCCGCTGTAGCGCTCCACCGAGTCGTGCGGCTCGACTTCACGCACGATGTGCGCCACACGTTCCATGACCTGCGCAAAGTCGAGTTTGAATTCAGCGCTGCTGATGCCGTAGTCAGCGCTGTGGCGCATCTGGCGCGCCAACGTCGCCGTCTTGATGAGCGCTTTGCTGGGCACGCAGCCGTAGTTCAGGCAGTCGCCGCCCATCTTGTGGCTTTCCACCAGCGTGACTTTGGCTTTGACGGCGGCAGCAATGTAGGACGTGACCAAGCCCGCAGCGCCAGCGCCAATGACGACCATGTTGCGATCGAACCTCTTGGGCTTCTTGTCGGCCCAGGGCGCGTAAATGCGCCGCGCCTTGACGGCATCGACAATCTTCTTGGCAATGAGCGGGAAGATGCCCAGCAGGATCAGCGCCAGCCCCAGCCCCGGGCTGACGATGCTTTTGAGTGAACTGATCTGCGCCAACTGCGTGCCGGCATAGACGTAGACCACCGTGCCGGCCAGCATGCCCAGTTGGCTGACGCCGTAGAAGGTGGCGGCCTTCATCTTGGTCAGGCCCATGAGCAGGTTGATGACGAAGAAAGGAAACACCGGCACCAGGCGCAACGTGAAGAGGTAGAAGCCGCCTTCGCGCTCAACGCCTTTGTCGATGTCGGCGAGGCGTGCGCCAAAGCGCGCCTTCACGCTGTCACGCAAGACATAACGCGCAAACAGCATGGCCAGGGTGGCGCCTATGCTGGACGCAAAAGAGACCACGATGGTGCCCACCCACAGGCCAAAGATGGCGCCGCCCAAGAGCGTCATGATGGCCGCGCCCGGCAGCGACAGCGCCGTCACCGCCACATAGGCGACGAAGAAGCCGCCAATCACCAAGGCCGGCTTGGCGCCGTAGAGCGCCGCAAATTCAGCCTGCGCGCCCTTGATGTAGTCAAGGCTGAAAAAGCGCCCCAGGTCGAGTGCAAAAAAGACCACCACCAAGCCCGCCAGGCCCAGCAACAGCAACAGCTTCTTCTTGTCCACAGTATTCCCTTCGGCAGCGGCTTGAGTCGCGCGCAGCGGGCGCGACCTTACACCCTAAAGGCCCGCCAGCCGGCCGCCACACGGCTCACGATGGTCAGCGCACACAGGGCCGCAAAGACCCCCGCGAACAGGGCAAAGTGCGTTGGCCACAGGCACATCAGGCCAAAGCAGATCAGCGTTTCGCTGGCTTCCGTCAAGCCGCCCAGGTAGTACAGGCCCTTGCGGGGGTAGGCCGTACTGGCCAGGCCGCGCTTTTGCGCCAACACGGCGAAGGCCAGGAAGGACGATGCCGTGCCCATGAAGGCGGCCAGCAAGGTGGCGGCAGCCAATGCGTTGGCCTCAGGGTCGGCCCAGGCAAAGGCCAGCGGGATGCTGGCGTAGAACAAAAAGTCCAGCGTGATGTCGAGGAAGGCGCCACGGTCAGTGGGTGTGGTCAGGCGCGCCACCGCGCCGTCAAGCCCGTCGAGCAAGCGGCTGAGCAGCAACGCCACCAAGCCCAGCCCTGGCCAACCGGTGGCGATGCCAACGGCGGCCAGCAAGCCCAGCGCAAAGGCCGACCAGGTGATGGTGTCGGCGTGCCAGCCGCGCGCCACCGCACGCTGCGCCAAAGCCAGCAGCGGCCGGCGCAGGGCGGCGCCTAGGGCGCGGTCAAGCAAGACCGCGCCGCCTTCATAGGCGCTCTTGGCCGGCCACGCTGATACGGACTTCTGAAGCCGGCACCAGGTCGCGTTTGCCGCTGTCGTCCACAAAACGCAGGCGCAACAGGTAGCTGCCCGCCGCCAGCGACAGCGTGGCCTGGCTGGCGCCGCCGGCCAGGTCGGTGCTCTGCACGCTGTTGCCGTCAGGGCGTTGCACGTCCAGCATGAAGCGGCCCAAGCCCTCGCCGCCATGGCCTTTGGGCGCGACGCCAAAACCGTCAACCGCAAAGCGCAGGTTGAAGGGGCTGGTCAGCGGCTCACCATCGCGCACATTGGTGATGAGTGCGCGGCTGCCTTCGGGCCTGGGGCGCGACAACTCCTCTTGGTACCAGGTCTTGCAACTGGCGTCGAAGTCAGACGCGTTGACTTTTGGCTCGGGCCCTGTGCGTGGGCCGCTGACGGTGATCTTGAGCTCGGGGCTGTAGACAAAGTAGGGCCGGTGTTCGTGGTCGGCAAAGAGCAGCCGCACGGTGTGCTTGCCGGGTGGCAGCGTCAGCACAGCACCGGTCTGGCCTTTGCCGAAGTGACGGTGCAAGTCGTTGAAAGGAATCTTCTCGCCGGGGTTGAGCGGCAGGCGCGTGTCCACCAGCAAGTGGTGATGGCCGGCCTTGGGGTGCGGTTTGCCGGCCGGAATGACGCCCATGCCACGGATGGAGAAGTCGATGCGAAAGGGCGAGCGCACGGTGTCGCCGTCGCGCAGGTTGGACACGTCCACTGCCGTGGGTTCGGTGATGCGGATGCGCGTGCGTTCGCGGGTGTGTTTGAGCCAGCAGCTGCGTTCAAGTTCGTCTTTGGGCAGGGCTTGTGCGCCAGCAGGGGCAGACCCAAGAATGGCACAAGCGATCAATGCGGTGACAGGTAGACGCATGGGTGGATGGAAGTTCTGGTTGCGGTTTCATGGTCTCACAGTGTGCCCTGGGCGGCTGACCTGCGTCCAGCGCCATGGTCTTGGCAAGCGCACGTCAACGCGGTGGGCGTGAGTTTTCAACACCATCAATCCAGCCCAATGGCAGGGCTCGCAGCAACCAGGGCTCGAAGGCAAAACCCGGCCCAGCCCGCGACAGCGCCACGCCCAAGGTCCGCCCCTGAAGCAAGGCCAGGGTGAAGGCCGCCTCAGGCGTGGCCAACGCGGCGACACGCACCTTCCAACCCTGGCGCCAGACCAGCGCCGTTTCTGAAGACGCACTGGAAAATGCTGCACGCACTGGGGCAAAACGATCAGCTTCTTCCGCGTCGCTGGCTTGGTGCGCCCGCCAGATGCTGACTATCGGATGACGGGAGACCACACAAGCCGTGCCTGGCCGCAGTCGCAACCACAACCGTGTGGGCGTGCCCCGCGCCAATGCGTTCAGGTCCGCTGGCGCGTCGTCAGAGTCGGCTGCGCTACGGGCTTGGTGCACGGCCCACTCCAGGCGGGCCACGTCGCTTAAGTAAGGCTCAGCGGCCAGGTCGCTTTGTGATGCCACCCAGGTGGAAAGTTCTGCGCCCCACTGTGCGATGTCGCCCAGGCGCGGCGCATGCGCGTGCCACAGCGCACGCGCACACAGGCCAAAGCTGTCGGGCCCCAGCAGTTGCTGCAGCACTGGGTAGGCGGCGGCCAGTGCCTTGTGCGCCAGTGCGGCGGCGTTGGCGCGGTAGACCTGCAAGCCACGCGGCACGGCCGGGTCGCTGCGCACCAGGCGCGTCAACGCGGCCACGCTGCTGCCCCGGCGCAGCGCACGCAACAGGGCCTGCTGGCGCTGCGCTTCCTGCATGGGCTTCGTGGGCGCCACCGGCGTTCAGGCCTGCAAGAGCCGCTCGGCCTGGGCGGCCTGGGCCAGCAGCACGGCCGCTGCAGGCAAGGCCGTATCCCATTCCACCAGCGTGGGCCGTGGGCCCAGGCGGCGCAGCGTATGTTCAAAGACGCGCCACACGGGCGCATGCACGGCGCTGCCATGGTCGTCGATGACGATGCCATCTTCGCGCTGGTAGCCCGCCAGGTGGATCTCACCCACGCTGGCCGCGTCAATGGCCTCGACCCAGTCGCCAGCCGCCTGTGCGGCCGCGTCGTCGCTCAAACCTTGGTTAAGCGCGTTGACGACCAGGTTGTTCACGTCCAGCAGCAAGCCGCAGCCGCTACGCCGTGTCAGCGCGTTGAAGAAGTCGGGCTCGGCGATGCAGTCGTCGGCCCAGTGCAGGTAGGCCGAGAGGTTTTCGACCAGGATGGGGCGGCGCAAACGTTCCTGCACACGTTGAACGTTAGCCACCAGGATGTCCAGCGCAGCTTCGGTGAAGGCCAGCGGCAACAGGTCGCTGGCGTGGTGCGCAGGGCCACCCCGGCGCAGCGGCGCACGCGCAAAGCAGGCGTGGTCGCTGACCCGTAGCGGATCAATGCGCTGCACCAGCGCGGCCAAGCGGTCCAGGTGCCAGGGGTCCAAGCCTGAGGCCGAACCCAGCCCCAGGCTGACGCCGTGCAGGCTGACCGGCCAACACTGGCGCGCACTTTCCAGCACGCCCAGCGCGGCGCCACCGTCGCCGAAGAAGTTTTCGCTGTGCACTTCCACAAAGGCCAGCGGCGACGGCTGGTCCAGAAGCGCCTGATAGTGTGGCTGGCGCAGGCCTATGCCGGCGTGCAGCAAGGGCTTGAAATCAGTGGCGAAAAGTTGCGGCGAAAGGCGCCCTACTTCTTGGCTTTTTTGGCCTCTTCGGCCGTCATGCCCTTCATGTCTTTGCAGGTGCCTTTGGGCACGTACTTCCATTCACCGGGGTCGCTATCGACCTTGGACTGGCCCGCACAAGAATGGCTGCCGGCCAGGTTGGCGCAGTCGTTTTGGCCAGCCTTGGCCATGCCGTAGCATTTTTCCTTGGCTTTTTCCTGGGCCACCACGGTGCCTACCAAGCCCAGGGCGAGTGCAGAGGCGAGGGCTGAGGAGAGGATGAGGCGCTGATTCATGGAACGGGCTCCTTTGAAGCGGAAGTGCTCAAGTGGCAATCGTCGCACAGCAGCCCGCCTTCTTACAGAGCTTTGCCCACCATTCACGCAGGGCCGTAACCACCGCCGCCTGGCGTTTCAATCACAAACACATCGCCCGGCTCCATGGCTGCCGAGCCGATGTGGTCGAGTGTTTCCACCCGCCCGTCGCGCCGCTCAATGCGGTTGATGCCCAAGGCGCCGGGCGCACCGCCGGCCATGCCAAAGGCCGGCACCGTGCGGCCGTTGGACAGGATGCTGGCCGTCATGCGCTCTAAAAAGCGCACACGCCGCACACCGCCATCACCGCCGCGCCACTGGCCGGCGCCGCCACTGCCAGCGCGGATGGCATAACTGTCCAAACGCACCGGAAAGCGGAATTCCAGCACCTCAGGGTCGGTCAGGCGCGAATTGGTCATGTGGGTTTGCACGACGCTGGTGCCGGCAAAGCCTGGGCCCGCGCCCGAACCCCCGCTGATGGTTTCGTAGTACTGGTGCGTCTCGTTGCCGAAGGTGAAGTTGTTCATGGTGCACTGGCCGGCGGCCATCACACCCAGGGCGCCGTACAGGGCGTTGGTGACGCAGGTGCTGGTTTCCACGTTGCCGGCCACCACGGCGGCGGGCGGATTCGGGTTGAGCATGCAGCCTGCGGGCACGATGATGTGCAAGGGTTTGAGGCAACCGGCGTTGAGCGGGATGTCGTCGTCCACCAGCGTTCTGAAGACATACAGCACCGCCGCCATGGTCACCGCTTTGGGCGCGTTGAAGTTGTTGGGCAACTGCGCGCTGGTGCCCGTGAAGTCGATGGTGGCTTCGCGCTCGGCGGCGTGCACCGTGACCTTGACGCTGATCTGCGCGCCGTTGTCTAACGCCAGTGTGTAGTGGCCGTCTTTCAAGGCCGTAATGACCCGCCGCACCGACTCTTCGGCGTTGTCCTGCACATGTTTCATGTAGGCCGCCACCGTGCTGCGGCCAAACTGCGCCACCATGGCGATCAACTCTTCCACGCCCTTTTGATTGGCCGCAATTTGCGCGCGCAAGTCTGCCGTGGTCTGCTGCGGGTTGCGCGCCGGGTAGTCGCCGCTGCGCAGTTGCGCAAACAACTCGGCTTCACGCATCTGGCCGCCGCGCACGAGCAAGAAGTTGTCGAACAGCACACCCTCTTCGTGTATGGTTTTGCTGAAGGGCGGCATTGAGCCGGGTGTGGTGCCGCCAATGTCGGCGTGGTGGCCTCGGCTGGCCACATAGAACGAGGGCTTGGCGTCGACGGTGCCCGATTCGGATCCGGGTCCCCCGGTCTGAAGCGTGCCCCCTCGGGGGGCAGCGACCGAAGGGAGCGTGGGGGCATGCATCCACACGGGCGTCACCACCGTCACGTCAGGCAAGTGCGTGCCGCCGTGATAAGGGTCGTTGAGCACATAGACGTCCCCCGCTTGCATCGCCGGGTTGCGCTCGATCACGGTCTTGATGCTCTCGCTCATCGAGCCCAGATGCACGGGCATGTGCGGCGCGTTGGCAATCAGCTCACCGTCGGCGTTGAACAGCGCGCAAGAAAAATCCAGCCGCTCTTTGATGTTCACCGAGTAGGCGGTGTTTTGCAGCCGCAAACCCATCTGCTCGGCGATGTTCATGAACAGGTTGTTGAAGACCTCGAGCATCACCGGGTCGGCGTCGGTGCCAATGGCGTGCTGCGTGGCACGCGGCACCACACGCGCCAGCGCTATGGGGCCGGCGGCCATCAGCGTGGCTTGCCAGCCGGGTTCGACCACCGTGGTGGCATTCTTTTCGGCGACGATGGCCGGGCCGGCAATGGTGGCACCGGCCCGCAGGCCCTCGCGCACAAACAGGCCCGCGTCCAGCCAAGTGCCGCTGTGCATGCGCACCCGCGCGTCGGGCTGCGGGATGTAAGGCTTGGGCTCTTCGCCGACCGCGCCAGCGTCAAAACGTTCACCCGCACCCACGGCTTCCACCGACACGGCTTCAATGACCAGCAAACGGTCGGGCATCAGAAACGCAAAACGCTGGCGGTAGCCGGCTTCAAAGTCGCGCCTGATTTGTGCCATGTCTTGGCACAACACGATCAGTGCGGTGTCGGTGCCCTGGTAGCGCACGTGCACATTGCGGCGCAGTTCTACCGCCGCACGCGGCACGCCCTGGCTGGCGACTTCATCGCGCGCCGCGTCGCCCAGTTGCGTCAGGCGTGACTGCGCCGCAGCCAAGCCGGCTTCGTCCAGCGGCAGCTCTATCGACGCTTCACGCATCGCAATCTGGTCGGCCAGACCCATGCCGTAGGCCGACAGCACACCCGCCAGCGGGTGCACAAAGACACGGCTCATGGCCAGCGCGTCGGCCACCATGCAGGCGTGCTGGCCGCCGGCGCCGCCAAAACATTGCAGCGTGTATTGCGTCACGTCATAACCGCGCGCCACGCTGATGCGCTTGATGGCATTGGCCATGTTCTGCACCGCAATCTGCAAGAAGCCTTCGGCCAGCGATTCAGACGTGGCCACACGCCCGGTATTGGCCTGCACCTGCGCGGCCAGGGCTTCGAATTGGGCGAGCACACCTTCGCGGTCCAGCGCTTCATCGGCCTTGGGGCCAAAGACTTTGGGGAAGTGCGCGGGCTGTATCTTGCCCAGCAGCACATTGGCGTCGGTGGTGGCCAGCGGGCCGCCGCGCCGGTAGCTGGCCGGGCCAGGATTCGCGCCGGCACTCTCTGGTCCGACACGCAAACGCGCGCCGTCAAAAGCCAGGATGGAGCC
>JANNEX010000347.1:0-4802 GCA_031379155.1 Rubrivivax sp. | reverse complement strand
GCACCGCGACTGGCTGGCCAGCGACGGCATCCACGGCGCGCTGACGGTGCTGGACGAGCGCAGCCGGCGCATCGTGCAAGAGCGCTGGCTCAAGGTCAACGACGACAGCAGCGGCGGCATGACGCTGCACCAACTGGCCGATGAATACGGTGTCAGCGCCGAGCGCATTCGCCAGATTGAAGTGGCGGCGCTCAAGAAGATGCGCAAGGCGCTGGCGGGCTAAACCTGCGGCCCCCTCCCCCCCGTATGGCCCGGGCTTCAACCCTGGGCCAGCCCTGCCACAGTCCTGTGTCAGTCCTGTGTCAGTCCTGTGTCAATCCTGCGTCAATCCTGCGTCAATCCTGGGCTAGCCCTGCGCCAATAGCAGTTTGATGTCTTGCGTCAGCGCCTCGGCGCCGATGCCATAACGTGTGAACAGCCTGATCTTGCCTTTGGCGTCAAAGACGAAGCTGGCGGCGGTGTGGTCCACCGTGTAGCGGCCCTCGGTGCTGCCTGGCACCTTGGCGTAGAAAACCTTGAAGTGTTTGGCCAGCGCCTTGGTTTCTTCGGGCGTGCCACGCAGCGCCACAAAGCCGGCGCCAAAGTTGTCGACGTAGGCTTTGAGCAAAGCCGGTGTGTCGCGCTCGGGGTCCACGGTGATGAAGATGCCCTGCACACGTGCGCCGTCAGCGCCCAATGCTTTCTTCATGGCGGCCAGTTCCAGCAGCGTCGTGGGGCAGACATCGGGGCATTGCGTGAAGCCAAAGAAGACCACCGTGACTTTGCCTTTGAAGTCGGCCAGGCGGCGGCGTTGGCCGTCAACATCGGGCAAGTCAAAGTCGCTGGCGTAGTCGGCGCCGCTGATGTCGATGGACTTGAACGACGCGCTGGCCGGGCCGCGATCACAGCCGGCCAAGCCGGCAAGGCCAGCGATGATCAGGCCGCGGCGTTGAACAGCCATGGGCTCAGGTAGTGGTCAAGCAGCAGCGCCGCAAACAGCAGCGACAAGTGCCAGATGGAAAAACGAAAAGTCGCGCGTGCCAGCGCGTCGCTGTAGTCGCGCCACAACTTCCAGCCGTAGGCCATGAAGCCCGCGCCCAGGATGATGGCCGCCAGCAGGTAAATCGGCCCGCTCATGTGCAGCACAAAAGGCAGCAAGGTGGCCGCAAAAAGCACGATGGTGTAGAGCAGCACCTGCAAGCGCGTGAACTCAGGCCCGTGCGTGATGGGCAGCATGGGCAGGCCTGACTTGCGGTAGTCCTCGGCGCGGTAGAGCGCCAGGGCCCAGAAATGTGGCGGCGTCCACAGAAAGATGATCAGGCACAGCGCCATCGCCTCGGGCCCCACTTCACCGGTCATGGCGGCCCAGCCCAGCACCGGCGGCATGGCACCCGAAGCGCCGCCGATGACGATGTTTTGCGGCGTCAGCGGCTTGAGCACCACGGTGTAGACCACGGCATAACCGACAAAGGTAGCGAAAGTCAGCCACATGGTCAGGGCATTCACCCACAGGTAGAGCACCGCGCTGCCGGCCACGCACAGCAGGGTGGAAAAGATCAAGGCCTGGCGCGTGCTGAGTTCACCGCGCGCCGTGGGGCGCCAGGCGGTGCGGGCCATGCGCCGGTCTATCTGCTGCTCGACCAGGCAGTTGAAGGCCGCTGCCGCTGCCGCCACCAGCCAAATGCCCAGGCTGGCGACGAGCGCCAAGCGCCAGTCTGGCCAGCCGGGTTCGGCCAGCAGCATGCCAATGAGGGCGCAGAAGACGATCAACTGCACCACGCGCGGTTTGGTCAGCGAGTAGAACTGGCTCCACAGCGTGGCGGCCGAGCGGGGGGCGGTGAGGGTCTGGTCCATTCGAGAGAGCGCTAAACCGCGATTTTAGGCGGGGGTGGACGTTGCAGACCGCCCGCGTGCCAGCAGCAGGGTCATCACCAGCACCAGGCCCGCCGCGCCGGCCGAGTGAGCCAGTGCCGCCACCAGCGGCCAGCCCAGCACGACGTTGGACAAACCGCTGGCCACTTGTGCCAGCCACAGCAGCGCCAGTGCGGCGCCAAACCGACCCCAGGTCGGTGAGTCCACACGACGGCGCCACAAGGCTGCGGCCAGCAACAGCAGCGCCACGCTCAGCACCAGCGCCACCAGGCGGTGGGCCATGTGCACCGCCACCAAGGCGGCCAGCGTGCGCGGCCCGTCCGAGTTGCTCTCACCCAGACCACGCAGCAGCGTGAAGCCGTTGCCAAAGTCCATTTGTGGCCACCACTGGCCGTTGCATTGCGGGAAGCCCGTGCAAGACAGCACGGCGTAGTTGGAGCTGACCCAGCCGCCCAGGGCCACTTGCAAAAAGAGCAGCACTGCCACGACCCAGGCCAGGCGATGCAAGGGGAACGCCAGAGTCCTTGGCTGAGCGCGCAGTGCCGCGTGCTGCGCAGCCAGCAGCGCCAGCAAGATCAAGCCGCCCAGCAGGTGCAGCGTAACCACGGCGGGGTAGAGCTTGAGCGTCACCGTCAAAGCCCCAAACAGGCCCTGCATCAGTACCCAGACCAGCGTCAGCGTGGGCCACCAGGGCGACAGCTTGAGCTGCTTGCGGCCCCACCAAGTCGCCGCCGTCATGGCCAGGATGAGCACGCCCACGGTCATGGCCAGGTAGCGGTGAATCATCTCTATCCAAGCCTTGGACCAGGTGACCGGGCCCGCAGGCGCCGCCGCTTGCGCAGCGTGGATGTCGGCCTTGGCGCCCAGCGGGCTGACTTGACCGTAGCAACCCGGCCAATCGGGGCAACCCAGGCCAGAGTCGCTCAGGCGCGTGAAGGCACCGATGACGATCAAGTCGAAGGTTAGGAAGAGGGTCAGCGCCGTCAGCGCCAGCAACCGTGTGCGCGCATCGGCACCGCGCTGGCGCAGCCACCACCACGACAGCGGCAGCGCGGCAATCGTCAGCGCCAGCAGGGCCAGGCGCAACAGGGGCGCCAGGTCGACCAGCGCTTGAGACGGCGTGGCGTCCACCTCAGCGCGCCGGCAGATGCCAGCTGGCTGAGGCGCGCATGACCCGGTCGAGGTCACGCTTGACCTTTTTGGGGTCGGGATTCGGTGGCAGCCGCATCATCCATTCGCCCATGGGGTCGACCAGGAAGAGGTGGTCTTCCAGCGCCTGGCCGGCGGCGGGTGCCAGCCATGCCGCCAATGCCTCGCGAGACACCCGCAAGGTCGTCACCGGCACCGGCACTTGTGTGGCTTGCATCAATGCTGATGAAGGTGTGCCGCCGTCAGTCACGAACCAGATTTTTTCCAGCCGGTCACGGTCACGGCCCAGCATTTCTCGCAACTGGCGCTGAAAGTACAGACGCTGTTCACACGCGGCGGCGCAATTCGAATCTCCCACCACCACCAGCAGCCACGGCCCGCGCAGCGTAGCTGCGGCGCGCGGCTGGCCGTCCAGGGTTTGCAGCGGCAGGGCCGGCATGCTGCGCGTGGGCTGGATCAGCTCGCCGTAGTTGCTGCGGCCTTCGGGGCGCAGCACGTAGTAGGTGAAGTAAGACGCCACCACGGGCGCGGCGCAGACCAGCAGCACCAGCAGCATTCTGGCGCGGCCCAGCGTGGTGCGGCGTTGTGCAGCGGCCACCGGCTCGGCCAGGTCGGGCGTGCTCAGGCTGTGCACCGTCAGCGCCACGGGCTCAGCTGCGTGCTTGCTGATCACGCTTTTGCTGGCGCCAGGGCCGGATGAATTGGAACCAGACATAGAGGGCGACCGTCAACAGACTCAAAGAAAACCACTGGAAGGCATAACCGCAATGTTTGTGCACCCCCGTTTGTGGTGCGGGCCAGTCGCGCAAAAGGCCGTCGGAGGGTGTCGGTGGTGAGGCCGGTGGTGAGGCCGGTGGTGAGGCCTGTTGCACCAGCACCCAAGGCCGCAGCCTGAGTCGGGTTTCGCTGGCGAAAACATCAATCGCCAGATTTTGCCGGATGGGGCCCGAGGCTGCGTCGCCCAGCTCAAACAGCCGCGCCAGCGCAGGGGCCACGCGGCCTTGCACCGACACGATCATGTCGGTGGGCGGCGGCGCGCTCAGGCGCATGCGGTCTTGCATGTCACGCGGTAACCAGCCACGCTGCACCAGCACGGCGCTGCCGTCGTCCAATAGCAGCGGCGTCACCAGGTAAAAGCCGGTGCGGCCCTGCATGGGGCGGTTGTCGAGATACACCGAGAAATCGTTCAGCCAGCGGCCCTGCAGGCGTGCCTGGCGCTGTTCCAGCTCAGGCGCCAGGAGGCCGCTGCGCGGCATGTCGGCAGCGCTCAGGGCGGGCAAGGCTGCGCGGCTGTCGAGACTGGCTTGCATGGCCGTCTTTTGTGCCGCACGGTCGAGTTGCCAAAAGCCCAGGCGTGCGGCCAGCAGCGTGACTGCCAAGGCCGCCAGCAGCAAGCCACGGTTCAGCGTCATGGCCGGCTGCGGCGCTGATAATTCGCCCTCATGAAAACGGTGATGGTCTTGATGTTGGTGGCGGTGCTGGCGGCTTTGGCCAGCGCGGGTGTGTTCATGCTGCGTGGGGGGAAAAGCGGCACCGCCGCCGACCCAACCCACAAGCGCATGGCGCGCGCGCTGGCGCTGCGTGTGGCGTTGTCGGTGGCACTGTTCCTGTTCATCCTGCTCAGTTGGTACATGGGGTGGGTAAAGCCCGGCGGCGTACCTTTGGGTCATTGAAGCGGGGGCCTGAATCGCGCCAAGCAAAACGCCGCGTCAAGCGGCGTTTTGGTAGGTGCTCAATTTGGCGGCTAGGAGCGTGGGCGGCAGAAGGCGTCGAAGCGAAACGTGCGAAAACCGAGTACTGGC
>JANNEX010000318.1:0-5392 GCA_031379155.1 Rubrivivax sp. | reverse complement strand
GCTGCGCTCGGTGCGTGGTACTTGCCACGCGCCCAGCAGTTGAAGCCGTGCATGGCGCCGCCGTAGATGTGCAGTTCGGCATGCTTGCCGGCCACGGCAGCGCGCACACGCTCCACCGCATCCAGCGGGATGTTGTCGTCGATCTCGGCGTAGTGAAACTGGATGGGGCAAGTGATGGCCGCCGCACGGTCGAGCTGGCCGTGGATGCCACCGCCGTAATAGGCCACTGCCGCATCCACACCGGCCGTGGCCGCCGCCAAATAGGCTAGGCGGCCGCCCATGCAATAACCGAAGCTGCCCACTTTGCCCGTTAGCTCAGGGCGTGCGCGCAGCGTCTTCACGGCGGCGCTGATATCGGACAGCGCATCGTCTGCGCCGTAAGACTTCATCAGCGACATGGCGCGCTCCATGTCGGCGCCGGCGTAGCCCAGATCAACCCGCGGCGCCTGGCGCCAGAAGACGTCAGGGGCGAGCACGACAAAGCCGTCGAGCGCGTACTGCTCGGCCACCGCGCGCATGTGTTCGTTGACGCCAAAGATTTCTTGCCACAGCACCAGGCCCGGGCCACGCCCGGCTGGCGGCAGGGCCAGGTAGCCGCCGAAGCCGGGTGCAATGTCTATCCAGCTTGTCTTCACGGGGGATGCCATGGTCAGTCTCCTTCTGAGGTTTAGTAGCTGCGACCCTTGCGGTACTGCGCATGTTGCCGGCGTTGCAGCGGCGTGGCCTGCGCCAGTGCGGCCATCGACGCGCCGGCGTGAGCATGTGCGATGGCCAGGCCCAGCGCGTCAGCAGCGTCCTTGCCTGGCAGTGCGGACAGTTTAAGCAAGCGCTTGACCATCTCTTGCACCTGCGCCTTGGTGGCCAGGCCGTGGCCGACGATGGCTTTTTTCATTTGCAGCGCCGTCACTTCAGCGACCGGCAAACCGCCCGACACCAGCGCGGCCAGCGCGGCGCCGCGCGCCTGGCCCAGCAGCAGCGTGCTTTGGGGGTTGACGTTGACGAAAACGATCTCGACGCAGGCGCAGTCAGGTCGGTAGCGCTGCACCACTTCTTGCACACCCTCAAAGATGATCTTCAGGCGCAGTGGCAAGTCCCCGCGCGGTGCTTCCAAGGTGCTGATGGTGCCACTGGCGGCATAACGAAGATGTTGACCGGATACTTCGATGACGCCAAAGCCGGTGCGTTGCAAGCCAGGGTCTATGCCCAAAATCAGCATCAGCTAAGTGCCTTCATACGCGCCTTCATACGCGCCTTCACACAAAATACCAGCGCACACCGTGGAAGAACACAGGTGCGGCAAAACACAGCGCCGCCACGCGGTCAAGCAAGCCCACCGCGCCGGTGACCGAACTGCGGTTGCCCCAGTAGCGCACGCCGGCGTCTTTTTTCAGCGCGCGCATGACCAGTTCACCCAGCGTGCCGCAACCGCCGGCCAGCGCGGCCACACCGGCGGCACGCAGGGGGTCGAGTGGCGTGATCCAAAACAGCGCCGCGCCCACCAGTGCTGACGCCAGCACGCCCAGCGCCCAGGCGCGCACGGAAAAGCTGCGGTCAATCTGGCGCGCCACCGGGCGGCGACGCAATTTGCGGCTGGCCAGCTCCTGCACGATCTGCGCCGCCGCACAGGCCATGACCAGCAAGAACAGCAAGAAGGCACCACGGCCGGCAAAGGCCGGCAAGTCCAGCAGCAGCAAGGCCGGTGCATGGCTCAAGCCGTACACGCAGACCATGATGCCCCACTGAATCTTGGCGTTACGTTCCAGGAAGCGTGCGGGGTCGCCAGCCAGTGCGCTGACCACCGGGATGGCCAGAAAGACGTAGACCGGCACAAACACCGTGAACAGATCAAAGGCACGCAGGCCCACCAGCACGTACTGCAGTGGCAGTGCGATGAAAAAGGCCAACAGCAGGCTGCGGTGGTCGCCCCGGCGGGTGTGCACCAGGGTGATGAATTCGCGCAGCGCCAGGAAAGAAAAGACGCCAAAAGCCAGCGTCGCGCCCAGCGGGCCCGACATCCAGGCCAGCCAGAACACGGTGGCGCCTATCCACACCGCGCGCAGGTCGCGCAGCATGCGCGTGTCGCGTTCGCGGCGCGCTTCGTCAGCCTCGCGCAGCGTGTAGACCATGACTGACACCGAGACCAGCAAGAGCGCGCCAAAGAGCGCCACAAAGAGCAGCGCCACCTGGCTGTTGACAGAGATGTCGCGCAGCGCGTGCAGGTCGATGTTCATGTGCGCTGCGGCCTTTGCAACAGCACAGCGTCGCGTGCGCGCTCCAGGAATTCGCGCTTGTCTTCACCCGGCGCCAACGTGATGGGCGCACCAAAGGTCACCGTGCACAAAATCGGCACCGGCACCACTTCGCCCTTGGGCATGACCCGCTGCACGTTGTCTATCCAGGCCGGTATCAGCTGCACACCCGGGAACTGCTCGGCCAGGTGGAAGAGGCCACTCTTGAAAGCGCGTGGCTCATCCAGGTTGCTGCGTGTGCCTTCGGGGAAGATGACCAGCGAGTCGCCGTTTCTCAAGGCATCGGCCAGCGGCTCCAGCGGGTCTTGGTCGTCGGTGCGCGTGCGGCTGACGTAGACGGCGTTGAACACCGCCGTGGTCAGCCACTGCTTGAAGGGTGACGAAGTCCAGTAGTCACGCGCCGCAATCGGCCGCGTGCGTGCGCGCAATTCGTGCGGCAGCGCGGCCCAGATCAGCACCCAGTCCAGATGGCTTTGGTGGTTGGCAAAGTAGATGCGCTGCTCGGCCTTGGGCGGGCAGCCCTTCCAGTGGCCCTGCGCGCCCGTGATCAGGCGGGTGATGAAGGCCAGCAAGTAGCCCATGAGATCGGCGCGCGACATGGCGCTGGATGCTAACCGCCACAGTGGCGGCCGCTGAGTAAGCGGCGATCAGGCGCTGCCGACCTCGTCCCACAGCGCTTGCGCACTCAGGCTCAGCGCCACGCTGTCGAGCTGCACGCTGGCCTCGGGCGCGAAGGGGTGCAGCACCCACAGGCCGTCGGCACCGATGCGGTAGAGATCGCAACGGCGCGTTTCGGTGTCGACCAGCAGGTATTCGCGCAGCGAAGCCAAGTTGCGGTAGGCGGCGAACTTATCGCCACGGTCAAACGCGGCCGTGCTGGGCGACAGCACTTCCACCACCAGCACCGGTTCGCGCTTGATCATGGGGTCTGCCGCGTCAGCCTTGCTGCACGTGACCATCACGTCTGGGTAGAAGTAGGCGTCGGCGGCATCGACATGCAGCTTCATGTCGTTGATGAAGGTGCGACAAGGTGTGCCACGAAGGTGGGCGCGCAAGGCTATGGCGATGTTGAGCCCGACCGTGACATGCCGCTCTTCAGCCCCCGCCATGGCAAACACTTCGCCATGCACAAACTCGTGGCGCAGGGTTTGCGTGGCGTCCCAGGCCAAGAATTCTTCGGCGGTGAGTGGCAAGTTGGGTGCAGCGCGGCCCATGGTCAGACTCCGAAAGTCGCAGTGCAAGTTTAGTTTGAAGCGCCCCGTCTTGCTGCCTGCTCTTTGCTGAGCGCTTTGCGCTCAATGCCTGAAGTGCCGCGTCCCCGTGAACACCATGGCCACACCCCGTTCGTCGGCCGCCGCAATCACCTCGTCATCGCGCATGCTGCCACCGGGCTGAATGACGCAGGCCGCGCCTTCGTCAATGACCACGTCCAGGCCGTCGCGGAAGGGGAAAAAGGCGTCGCTGGCCACCGCAGAACCGTCCAGCGACAGGCCCGCGCTGCCGGCCTTGATGCGCGCAATGCGCGCGCTGTCGATGCGGCTCATCTGGCCGGCACCCACGCCCAGCGTCATGCCACCGGCGCAAAACACGATGGCGTTGCTTTTGACGAACTTGGCCACCTTCCAGGCGAACAGCAGGTCGTCCATCTGCGCGGCGGTGGGTGCGAGTTTGCTGACCACACGCAGCTCGCTGCGCGCCACGTTTTTCAGGTCAGGCGACTGCAGCAACATGCCACCGCCCACCCGTTTGAAGTCCGTCGCGTTGGCGCCTGCACCCAGCGGCACTTCCAGCGCACGCAAGTTTTGCTTGGCGGCCAAGATGGCACGCGCAGCGGGCGTGAAGCCGGGTGCGATCAGCACTTCAACAAACTGTTTGTTGTCGCCAATCTGGCGCGCCGTGGCTTCGTCGAGTTCGCGGTTGAAAGCCAGGATGCCGCCATAGGCCGACGTGGGGTCGGTCTTCCAGGCCTTGCCGTAAGCCAGGGCCAGATTCGCACCCACGGCCACACCACAAGGGTTGGCGTGTTTGACGATGGCGCAGGCCGGTGCATCGAAGGTCTTGACACATTCCCAGGCTGCGTCAGCGTCAGCGATGTTGTTGTAGCTCAGCGCTTTGCCTTGCAGTTGCGTCCAGCCGGCCAGGCTACCGGCGGCGGGCTGCGCTTCGCGGTAGAAGGCCGCGCTTTGGTGCGGGTTCTCGCCGTAACGCATGTCTTGCGTCTTGTGCAATTGCAGGCTGACGACGGCCGGATAGGCTTCGCGCACCGGCACCATGTCCACAGCGTCTTCAGCGCCGGGTTTGAGCGCGCTGAGGTAGTTGCTGATCATGCCGTCGTAGGCGGCAGTGTGTGCAAACACCTTGCCAGCCAGCATGAACTTGGTGTTGCGGTGCACACCCCCGGCGCGCAACTCGTCCAGCACGCGCGCGTAGTCGGCGGGTTCTATCACCACCGCCACATCAGCCCAGTTCTTGGCCGCTGCGCGCAGCATGGCGGGGCCACCGATGTCGATGTTTTCTATCGCGTCTTCCAGCGTGCAGTCGGCGCGCGCCGTGGCTTTGGCAAAGGGGTAGAGGTTGACCACCAAGAGGTCGATCGTGGCTATGCCGTGTTCGCGCAGCGCGGCCATGTGTTCAGGCATGTCGCGCCGCGCCAGCAAGCCGCCGTGGATGCGCGGGTGCAGAGTTTTGACGCGGCCGTCCAGCATTTCCGGGAAGCCCGTGACTTCAGCCACTTCGGTCACTGCCAGGCCGGCATCAGCCAGCAAACGCGCGGTGCCGCCGGTGGACAGCAGCTTTACGTCCAGCGCCGCCAGTTCGCGTGCGAACTCGACCACACCGGTCTTGTCAGAAACCGAAATCAGCGCCGTTTTCATTTGATGAGTTTGTGGTCGAGCAGCTTGCGCCGCAAGGTGTTGCGGTTGATGCCCAGCCAGGCCGCCGCCTTGCTCTGGTTGCCTTGCGCCTGGCGCAGCACCACTTCAAGCAGCGGGCGTTCGGCGGCGTCGATGAAGAGTTGATGCAAGGCCGCCGGCTCGGTGCCGCGCAGGTCTTTGAAGTAGCCCTCCACGCTGGCGCGCAGGCAGTCGTCAATGGCTTTTCTGCTCATGCGGCCATGCGGTCCAGGTCATCGTTGGCCGCTGCAT
>JANNEX010000290.1:0-5020 GCA_031379155.1 Rubrivivax sp. | reverse complement strand
TCTACGCCTTCGGCCACCACGCGCAAGCCCAGTGAGCGCGCCAGCGCGATGATGGCGGTGACCACGGCCGAGCTCTGCGGCGTGATGCCCAGGTCGCGCACAAAGCTGCGGTCGATCTTGAGCTCGGAAATGGGCAGTGTGGTCAGGTAGGCCAGCGAAGAGTAGCCGGTGCCAAAGTCGTCGATGGAAATCTCGACACCAATTTCGTTCAGGCGGTGCAGCGAAGGGATGACGTTTTGCAGCTCCTTCATGAGGTTGTCTTCGGTGATCTCGAGATGGATGACGCGGTGCGGCACACCGGCTTGGGTGACACATTGGTGGATGTGTTCGACCAGGTCGCTGCGCTCAAACAAGCGGCTGGGCATGTTGACGGCAATCGAGTCGGCAAAGCCAAAAGCGTCTTGCCAGAGTCGCGCCTGGCGCGCGGCTTCGCGCAGCGCCCACTCCGACATCGGCACGATGAGGCCAGTGTCTTCGGCCAAAGGAATGAATTCACCCGGCGGCACCAGCTGGCCGCCGCGCTGCCAACGCATCAAGGCTTCGGCGCCCACCATGCGCGCGCCGCGCACGTCAATCTTGGGCTGGTAGTGCAGCACCAACTCGTCGCGTTCAATGGCGCGGTGCAGCGCCGTTTCAAGCTCGAGCTTTTCATGTCCACGCCCAGCCAGCGTGGGGCTGTAGATAGCGCTGGCGTTGCGGCCCTGGGCCTTCACCGAGTACATGGCGACGTCGGAATTGCGCAGCAAGTCGACCACCGTGGTGCCATCACGCGGGTACAGCGCCACACCCACACTGGCGGTGACAAAACATTCCTGGCCACCGACAAAGATGGGCTCGCGCAGGGCCTCCAGCACACGCTGGGCCACACGCTCGGCGTCGGCGTCTTCGCCGACTTCGGGCAGCAAGGCCACAAACTCATCACCACCCAGGCGGCCCACGGCTTCGAGCGCGCGGTGCGAACGCACACCGGCGGCTTCGAGCGCACCTTCCATGACCTGGTCACTGTGGCGCACGCAGGCGCGCAGGCGCCGGCCCACTTCCACCAGCAACTCGTCACCGGCGCCGTGGCCCAGGGTGTCGTTGATGATCTTGAAGCGGTCCAGGTCTATGAGCAGCAGCGCAAACTGGTGCTGCATGCGCCGCGCTTGTTCCAGCGCACGCTCGGCGCGCCAGATCAGTTGGCGCCGATTGGGCAGGCCAGTGAGTGCGTCGAAATTGGCCAACTGGCGAATCTTGTCTTCGGCCTGGCGGCGGTCCGTCACGTCTTGCACGATGCCCGAATAGCCCGCAGCCTGACCGTGCTCGTTGAACTCGGGCTCGGCTTCGGCGTGGATGATGCGCTGGCGCCCGTCCAGCAGCACGATGGGCACGTCGCTGGTCACCACCGAGGTGTGGCGCAGCGCCTCATGCAGTTGGCGCAGCAAGGCGCGCCTGTCGTCTTGCGGCACCATGCGCAGCAGCGCGCGCAAGCCCACCGGTTCCTGCGGCCCAAAGCCAAAGACACGCAAGGCTTCAGGCGACATCAGCAGGCCGCCACCCGCGCGGCGCCAGTCAAAGCTGCCCATGCGCGCCAGGTCTTGCGCGCGTGCCAGTTTGGCGCGGTTGCGTTCGAGTTCAATGCGCGTGCGCGAGGCACGCAGCAAGTAGTGCAAGCGCCCGGCCAGCAAGCTCCACTGGTTGGCTTTGACAAAGAAGTCAGTGGCGCCAACTTGGTAGGCGCGCGTGATGGAGGCGTCGTCGTCCAGGCCTGTGAGCATGAGCACGGGCACGTTTTCGAAGCCGGGTTGCCTGCGCAGCGTGGCGCAGGTGTCGAAGCCGTCCAGGCCGCCGGGCATGATGGCGTCGAGCACGATGATGTCGGGCGTGTACTCACGCAGCAACTGCAAGGCGCGCTCGCCGCTGCCGGCTTCGGTGATATTGAAGCCGCGCTCGCGCAAAGCCAGCGCGGTGAGCAGCAGGTTGACTTCGTCGTCGTCGACCAGCAGCACCTCAGGCTTGGCGGGCAGGCTGTCGTCGGCGAAGGGATGAGTGGGCGTCATCAACGGCTCAGGCTCCAGGTCGCAGAATAGACCGAACGGCTTGCAATGCAGCTTCAGCTTCGGAGATAAGTCTCACTATGTCCGCCTGCAATTGAGTCGTGTCGCCATTGCGCAAGCGGGCTTCAACATCGGCGCAGGCCTGGGCCAGCGCCAGCGCACCCACACTGGCCGAAGAAGACTTCAGCGTGTGCGCCACGCCCATCACCACCGACGCATGCCCGCTCGGTTGTGCGGCATGCTGTTCGCTCTTTGCTTCACTCTTTGCTTCACTCTGTGGAGCGCTCTGCTGCTCGGCCCGCAATTGCACCAGCATGCGCGCCAGCGAGGTGTCAAAGGCGGCCAGCACGCGCATCACCACGCCTTGGCGACCATCGGGGTCAAGCTCGCGCAAGCGGGCCAGGGCTTGGGCATCCAGTTGTGGACGGGGCGGCGGGCTGGGGTACTTCATCGCTTGGGCCAGTGGCGGGGCTCGCTGGCGTTGCCACACACCACGTGAAGCCCTGCCAAGCCGTTCCAGGCGGGGAGCATAACAACGCGCCTGTCAAGGCCTGTGGGGCTGTGCATTTCGGCCTTCATGGGCGCAATGCGCTGCGGCAATGGCATGCCCAAGACTCCTGATCGTCGTGGACCCGAGTGCATCGGCGCTTGATGTGGCTTTGCCATGCCGCAGTTTCGGCCCCAGGGTGGCGAACTTGAATGCGCCGCCGCCCCGCTTGCGACTGCCTACAATTCAAACCATGTTCAGCCCCCACAAGCCAGGCCAGCACAAGGTAGGCCAGCACAGGGGTTGCGGCCGGGCCCTGGCGTGCGCACTGGCTGCTGCCTTGAGCGGATGCAGCACCCAGCTGGCCGGCGCCTTGCCCGGCTTCCTAACCACGGCCCTGCTGCTGCTCGCGCTGCCCCTGTGCGCAGGCCTGGCTTACGCCTTAGGCCACACCCTGGCGCGCCAGCGCAGCGACGAAGCCTTGCGCCTGGCGCGCACGGCCTTGCTCCAGAGCGAGCAGTTGCACGGCGGCTGGACCTGGCAGACTGACGCCGCGCATCAGTTGCTGAGCTGGCGTGCACCTGGCCAAGCCAACATCAACCACTGCGCGCTGTTTGACAACGCGCCACTTGACGCCACCCTGCGCCAGCGCCTGGACACGCGCCAGGCCTTTGCCGGTCTGCGCCTGCGCTGCCAAGAAGCCCTGGACGGCAGCCGCGGCTGGGAATTGCGTGGCCTGCCGCGCCTGAACAGTGAAGGCGCCTTTGCCGGCTTTGACGGCAGCGCCAGGCCCACCGACGATGACGACGCGCTGCGCCTGGCCGCCAGCGCATTGACGCCCACCTTGCAGGTCAATGCGCAGCCCAGCGTGCTGGCCGCGCAAGGCGCGCGCGGCTGGCAGGTGCAGCAGTTCAACGCCGCTGCAGCAGCGCTGTGGCCCGAGCTGACCCCGGGTTGCCCGCTGGCCCAGGCCCTGGCCGCCCTGCCCAGTGCCTTGAGCCAGGCCTTGGCTGCAAGCCCCTTGCAGTCGTGCACGTTGCTGGGCTGGCAACTCAGCGCTTTGGGTCCCACCCCGGGTGGCGCGGCAGCGCTGTTGCTGTCGCAGTTGGCCGACGACTCGGCGCGTGCGCGCACCCAGGCCTTTGAGGGCGACACCTTCAGCTTCACGCTGTCACATGACCTGCGTGCGCCCATTCGCGTCGTCGACGGCTTCACGCGCATCGTCAAGGAAGACTACGGCCAGCAGCTTGACCGCGTCGGCAACGACCACCTTGACCGCGTGTTAGGCGCGGCGGCGCGCATGAACCTGATGATCGACGCGCTGCTGGCCCTGGCGCGCCTGTCAGAACAGCCGCTGGCGCGACAGCGCGTCAACCTGTCACAGCTGGCGGGTTTTGTCATCGACGACCTCAAACGTGCCGGCCCTGAACGCGTGCTCGAAGTGGACATCGAAACCGGCCTGGCCGCCTGGGGCGACCCCACCTTGCTGCGCATGGTGCTGGAAAACCTGCTCGGCAACGCCTGGAAATACTCGGCCCGTGTGCCAGTGGCGCAGATCTCCTTGCGCAGCGAAATGCAAGGCGGGCAAGCGGGCTTTGTGGTGCGCGACAACGGCGCCGGCTTCGACATGCGTTCTGCCGACCGCTTGTTCGGTTTATTCCAGCGCCTGCACAGCGCCAGCGACTTTGCCGGCCACGGCGTCGGCCTGGCATCGGTGCGGCGCATCGTGCAGCGCCATGGTGGTGAGATCTGGGCCGAAGCCGAACCCGGCCGTGGTGCGGCCTTCCACTTCAGCCTGCCGGGCTAACCCATCAACTCAGGCGCTGCGCGCCAGCTCTTCGACAGCGGCCAGCAAACGCTGGGCCTGCGCAGGCAAAGGCAGCTTTTGCTCTTCTGCCAACTTTTGCAGGCGGCGCAAAGCCTCTTGGCGCGACAGTGAATAGCGGTGCATCAACACACCCACGGCCAAAGGAATCGGGTCGGACAACGGGTCAGCCGGGCCCGGTGCGACGGCAACCGAGGTCGCCACGACCTCGCGCAAGCGCCCAAAGGCGGCTTCCACCGCCGGCACGATCTGGCCCACATCCAGCGGTTTGACCAGGTAGGCCAGCGCGCCCAAAGACTTCACCGTGGCCAGCGTGCTTTCGTCAGAAAACGCCGACAAGAACATGAAGGGAATGCCGTAGGCGTCGCGCAAGGTCTGCGCCACGTCAAACCCACTTTTGCCTTCCTTGCGGATGTCCAGCAGCGCCAGCGCTGGGCGGTGTTCACGTGCCAACAAAATAGCGTCGTCGCCGTTGTCGGTATCGATGACTTCATAGCCGGCTTGCGACAGACCGTGCGACACCGTGGCCAACACCAGGCGGTCATCGTCGACCACCAGGATGCGCCCTTTGCTTGCCGCTGCCGCGTCGTTCATGTCTCGGATTGTGGCTGATCGGCCGCCGTCGGGAAACGCACCGACGGCGGGCGCAGCTCTAGCTGCGCGGCCACGTCA
>JANNEX010000281.1:0-8529 GCA_031379155.1 Rubrivivax sp. | reverse complement strand
CACATCGGCAGAAACAAGACCGTTGTTGGTCAGCACGTTGTTGCCACCGAAAAAGATGGCCTGCCCGCCCAGGTTGCCCTGGCCCCGCACCGTGAGGTTGGCGCCCAGCGTGGTGCTGCCGTTGCCTTCGACCGTCAGTCGCGCCGCCGCGTCGTTCAGGTTGATGACGCCCGTGCCACCTATCGTCTGCGCTCCGCCCGGCGTGTTTTGGCTGTCCAGACTGAGGATGCCGCCATTGGCGATATTCACGGCGCCGTTGAGGGTGGCGCCGTTGATGATGCGCACACGCCCGTTGGCGATGGTCGTCAGGTCCAGCAGGCCATTGATGGTGACGTTGTCCAGCACGTTGCTGCCGTTGCTGGAGGACTGGAAGGCGCCAGTGCCGCTGCTGGCGATGATGCCGCCGCTGACCGTGACGCCGTTTTGGATGACGGCGCTGCCGTTCAAAGCGCTGATCTGCCCCGCTGCGTTGTTGACGTTGGTCGACAGTACCAGCGTGCCGCCGCCAGTGGCGCGCAGGATGTTGTTGTTGACCACGCTGCCCGAGTTGGCGGGGGGCACCAGATTCAGCGTTCCACCGGCCACGTCAGCAGAGATCAGACCGTTGTTGACCAGGGTGTTGTTGCCTCCAGCCAGTCCGGCTGGTCCCCCCAGGTTGCCTTGGCCGCGCACGGTCACGCCCGCACCCAATGTGGTGGTCCCGGTGCCTTCAATGGCGATTCCGGCGCTCGCGCCATTCATGTTGATGGTGGCCGCGCCGCCGATGGTCTGGTTGGCCGAACCGGCAGAGCTGTCCAGGCGCAGGATGCCGCTGTTGCCGATGTTCACCGAGCCGTTGATGGTGGCACCGTTGATGATGCGCTGACGTGAGCCGGCAATGCTCTCCATGTCCAGCGTGCCATTGAGGGTGACGTTGCTCAGGAAGTTGCTGTTGTTGCTGAACGCCACCAGCGCGCCCGACCCCGTGGTGTTGATGGTGCCGCCCGTGATAGCGCTGCCAAACTGGTTGATGACGCTGCCGTTGCCGACATTGATCACGCCGCCGGTGTTGTTGATGTCGTGACCAGCCGAGACGCCAAGATTCGCGGTGCTGGCGCCACCGACATTGATGATGCCGGTGTTGGTGGTGCTGCCGCCACCCACCAAGTTGAGGCCAAAGGCGTCGATGTTGATGCGGCCAGCGTTGTTCAGATTCAGCACCGACTGCCCGGTGTTGATGGTGACCACACCCGCGGCGCCAATGGCCGCGCTGTCAGCAGCACCGGGTGAACCCACCGGGTTGCCGTTGCCCGCCACACAAGCCAGCCACTTGGCCAGCTCATTCCAATTGCCATTGCTGCTGTTCCAGGTGCAGGCGGCGGCGCTGGCGCTGCCACTGGCCAGCGAAGCAAGCAGACCAGCCATGGCCAGCGTGGCACGGTTGAGTTTGAGCTGATGTTTCGGGTGAGGGGCGCGCATGCTTGACTCCGGTGATGGACGTTTGCAGCGACTGTGGCCAGCCACCGTTAGTCAAGCGTTAGTCAGGCGCTAGTGCGGCGCGTGCTGAAGTGCTCAATGTGCGCATTTGGGGCCCCGCATGTCGGGGGGTCGCGATGTAAAAGCGCGGCCGCAGTTCGCCTCTAGTCGCGGCCTATGGCCTTTTGCGCCAGCGCCATAGCCTGCGCCATGCTCAGCGCCGCGCCTTCTTGCCACCAAGCCAGCGCTTGCATGCGCCCCACCTGTGCCGCCACCAGCCGGCGGGTGCGACGCGCCTCGGGCAAGTCTTCAGGGCCCAGCACGCCAAAGCGCTGGGCATAGAAGTGTTCAGCGTAGCCCATCAGCTGCGCCGCCACCTGCGGCTGGCGCAGATGGGCCAGTGTGCGTGGCAGGTTCCACAGCACGTAGAACCACTCGCGCCAATGGGCGTGGTCCCAGTCCATCTGCAAGCACTGGCCGAACATGTCAGCGGCTTCGGCGTAGCGGCGCAGGTCGGTCAGGGCGTAGCCGGTGACGCTCATGCAGTAGGCCAACAGGCGCTGCTGGCCCCATTGCGCGGCCTGGGCACGCGCTTCGCCCAACAGCAGCAGTTGCTCGGGTACGCGGTGCAGAGCGCCCAGCTGGATGGCCAGGCTGGCCATGCCCGACGCGGCACGCGCGCGTGGGCCGTGGCGGCGCCACAGCGCCAGGGCTTGTTGGTAGTGGTGCAGAACGGCCGACGCTTCGCGGTGGGCGCGGTACTCAATCAGGCCGAGCAGCGTCAGCGCGCGCGCTTCGATGTCAGGCAGGCCATGTTCGCGCGCCAGCGCCAGGCACTCTTGCACCAGGCCCAGCAGCGGGAGCGGCTCGTTGCTCAAGCGCACCAGCACTTGCGCCGCGTTGCGCAGCACCTCGGCCCTTTGCGCGGCGCTGTCGGGGGTGGCCGCCAGCGCCGCTTGGGCGTGCTGCTGGGCTGCTTCGCGCTGGCCGGCGTGGAAGCTGTGCATGGCCAGCAGCGATTGCAGCAGGGCGTCTGGGTGCGGGTGTGCGTGCGGGTGTGCGTGCGGATGCGCCAAGGCGGCGGCAGCGCGCAAGTGGTCCAGCGCACTGGCCGGCAGCGACATGTCGTCCAGCACCCAGCGCGCGGCCAACACGGTGTGGATGGCTTGCTCGGCATCAGCGGGCTTGGCGGCGGGCTCGGCACCCTGGGCCAGGGCACGCAGCAGGTTGGGCCATTCGGCATGCGCCAGTGCCAGGTCGGGTTCGTGGCCCAGGGTGGCGGCCCAGGCAGCCACGGCGCGGGCGTGCTGGGCACGCAGCCGCGTCACGCCGTCAGCACCGGCTTGGTGAAAGACAAATTCACGCATAGGCTCAAAGGCGTGATAGCGGCTGTGGCCGGCGGCGCTTTCGCTGCGGTAGGCCACCGAAGAGGCCAGCAACTCGTCCACGCTCAAGGCCACCTGCGTCAGGCCCGCGCGGCTGTCTTCACAGGCCTGCTGCAAGTGCGCGAGCATGGCCAGCGAAGCACCGCCATCACAACTGCTGAGCAGCGCCAGCAGCGTTTGTTCGGCGATTGACAGCTGCTGCCAGCTCCACTGCAAGACGCACAACATGGACGCATGGCGCGCGTCGTCGGCGGCGCGCGGGCCGCTGCGGCTGAGCAGTTGAAGACTGCCGCCGCCGCGCGCCGGGTCTTGCAACATGGCCTGCATGTCGGCCAGCCCCAGGCTGCGCACACGCGCCGCCGCCAGCTCAATGGCCAGCGGCAAGCCGTGCAGGCCGCGCACGATGTCGGCCACCTGCTGATGGTTGCGTGCAGACAGATGAAAGTCAGCGCGCACGGCACGCGCGCGGTCCACAAACAGCGCCACAGCAGGGTTGAGCGCGTGGGCTTGCAGCTTGTCAGCCGCCGCCGGCAAGGGCAGCGCTGCCAGGCTGTGTTCGGCCTCGCCGTCCAGCCCCAAGCTGCGGCGCGAGGTGACCAGCAATTGCAGCCCCGGCAACGCTGAGAGCCACTGCGCCAAGTCAGCGCGGCCGGCTTCGACAAGCTGCTCAAAGTTGTCCAGCACCAGCAGCACGCGTCGGCCGGCCAGCGCTTGCAGCACTTGATCGGACGTCTGGCTGAGCGTGGTTGCGCCTTCTTGGCGCAAGACGTAGAGCAGCGCGTCCAGCATCTGCTGGCGGGTGTGGCAAGCGGCCAGTGGCACGAAGGCCACCCAGTCGAAGCTTAGGTTGTTAGGGCCTGCGTTGCCCAGGCGGCCGTCGGCACGCTGCACCAGTGCGCGTGCCACTTCCACCGCCAGGCGCGTTTTGCCGGCGCCGCCAGGGCCGCGCAGCACCACCAGGCGCTGCTGGGCCAAGAGCGCGGCCAACGCGGCTCCGTCGGCTTCAAAGCCGACCAGGCGCGTCAGGTAGCGCGGCAGGCGGTGTTCGATGTCAGATGCGGCGGGCGCCGGCGCTGCGTCTGGCACCAGGGCGGCGGCGTGCAGCCCGGCCAGCACCTCGGCGCGCGCGGCCAGGTGGCGGCGCTCTTCCAGCACCCATTCGTCAAAGTGGCCCGGCAAGAGTTCACCCTGGTAGCTGGCACGTGCACGCTGCGTGTGGCCTTGGCTGAGGGCATGCAAGAAGCTCTGCACGTCGCTGCGCAGAGCACCGGCCACCAGCGTGACGCTGCGCCGGTCGGCCAGCAGCACGGGGCGCTGCGGGCCGCCCGGCGGTTCGAGCAGTGTGCGCAGCACCGACAAGGCCTGGCGCAGACGGTTGCGGCCAGTCTGGGCATCCACGCCGGGCCACAGCAATTCAACCAGTTCTTCGCGCGGGTGCTGGCGCTGCGGGGCCAGCGCCAGGCGCGTCAACAGCAAGGTGGCGGCGCGCGTGGGCAGGCGCACCGGGCGATGTTGCTCGTCCAGCAATTCCACCGCGCCCAGCAGGCGCAACTGCCAGCGCGGCGCTTGTGAGGTCAGGGTCTGCGGCGATGCGATGTCGTTCATGGCTGGCGCATTTTCAGGGCGCCGCGCTGGCGGTGATCAGCGTTTGAGCAGCGGCCGCATCGCCAACCCCCCAAGCAAGGGGCCCAGCGCCAGCCAGGGCAGCAGGGTGGCCAGCGGCACCGTTTGCGCCAGGCGCACAAAGAGCTCGATCGACAGCACGGATATCGCAAAGCCGATGCTGTTGGTGAGTGTCAGCACACTGCCCACCGCTTCACGCGGCGCGTTGGCCGCCGTGAGTGCGCTGAACTGCGGAGAGTCACCGGCCACGGTGATGCCCCAAAGAATGAGCCAGGCCAGGAAGAGCGGCAGCGGCGCGTCCAGCAGCCAGGGCGCTGCCGCGCAGCACAGGCCGCTGACCGTCAATTGCACCGTGGCCACGCGCGCACTGCCGCTGCGCTGCGCCACCAAGCCACCCAGCACGCAACCCAGCACTCCCGCGCCCAGGGCCACAAAGGCCCAGCCCGATACCGCCACGGCACTCGTCAGCCGGCTGGCCAGGATCAGCGGCATCAGCACCCACACCGTGTACAGCTCCCACATGTGGCCGAAGTAGCCCAGCACCGAGGCCCGCACACGTGCGTCGCGCCAGACACTGGCCAGGGCCGACAGGCGCAGCGGCGCCAGGCCGGTGCGCGCGGGCGGCTCGGGCACGCCCAGCCAGACCAACGCGGCGGCCAACACGGCGGCCGCCGCAACGCCCACGAAAACACTCTGCCACGGCAAAGCAGCACCGAGAGCACGCAGCAGATGTGGGCTGGCACTGCCCAGCACCAGCGCGCCCACCAGCCAGCCCAAAGCCGCGCCCAGGCCGCGTGGAAACCACAGTGACGCCAACTTCATGCCCACGGGGTAGATGCCGGCCAGGCAAAAGCCCGTCAATGCGCGCCAGGCCAGCAGTTCATGGAAGTCGGCGGCACGCCACATGGCCATCAAAGAACACAGGGCTGCGGCCAGCGCAGACAGCATGAAAACACGGCGCGCCGGCCAACGGTCGGCCACGGCCAGCAGTGCAAAGACGAGTGTGCCGACGATGAAACCGATTTGCAGCGCACCCGTCAGCGTGCCCACAGCAGCGGCGTTCCAGCCGTAAGCCGCTTGCAGATCGGGCATCACCGCGTTGACGGCAAACCAGGGTGAGGTGCCCAGCAGTTGCGCCAGCACCAGCAAGGGCAACACGCGGCGCGGGGTAAGGACGGGTGTGGCTTGCGCGGCGGGCTTCATCGGCAGCGGGGGACGGTAGCACGCAGCGGCAGCACACAGCAGTAGCACGCGGCAGTAGCACGCGGCGGTAGCACGCAGCCATGGGCGCAAGATGCAGGGCCAGCGCTCTTGTCCGCCGCCGCACATTGGCATACGCTGGCCCAACGCTGAAGGAGACCCCCCATGGCAAGCCCAGTCTCTGGCAGCGCGGCACCCGCCGCCGCTGCCATCTCGAGCATCCGCACCCTGGCCCTGGTGGGGCCGGCGGCTGCGGGCAAAACCAGTTTGGCCGAAGCGTTGCTGCAAAAGGCCGGCGCCATCAACACGGCAGGCACGCTGGAACGTGGCAGCACGGTGAGTGACCACGACGCGCTGGAGCGGCGCATGTTGCATTCGCTCAATTCCAGCGTTATGCATCTGAAGCACGCCGAGACACGTGTGCACTTCATCGACACGCCCGGCGCCAGCGACTTCCTGGGCCAAAGCCTGCCAGCGCTGGAAGCGGTGGAGACAGCCGCCATCGTCATCAACGCCGCCGTGGGCATCGAACCCATGGCGCGGCGCATGATGGACTACGCCGCCAGCCGCCATCTTGACCGCCTGATCATCGTCAACAAGATTGACGCGGCGGGTGTGAATCTGGCGGCGCTGTTGGCCGACATCCAGGCCACCTTTGGCCGCGAGTGTTTGCCGCTGAATTTGCCCGACGCCAATGGCGCCAAGGTGGTGGACTGCTTCTACAACCGCCAAGGCCACAGCGACTTTGGCAGCGTTGACGCCGCCCACCGCGCGCTGGTGGAACAGGTGGTGGAAGTCGACGGCGACTTTGTTGATCGCTACTTGAACGATGGCGACGTGCCGGCCACCGAGTTGCACGCGCCGCTGGAGCAAGCGCTGCGCGAAGGCCACTTGATCCCGGTGTGTTTTGTCTCGGCAAAAAGCGGCGCCGGTGTGGCCGAGTTGCTCGACATCATCGTCAAGCTGCTGCCCAATCCGCTGGAAGCCAACGCGCCAGATTTCCTCAATGGCGAAGGCGACGCGGCCCAGCCCATGCACGCCAAGCCTGACCCTGCCAAACACGTGCTGGCCCATATCTTCAAGGTCAGCGTTGACCCGTTCGTGGGCCGCCTGGGCGTCATGCGCGTGCACCAGGGCACGGTCAGCCAAGGCAGCTTGCTCTACATAGGCCACGGCCGCAAACCTTTCAAGGTGGCGCACCTGTTCATGCTGCAAGGCAAGGACCATGTGGAAGTGCAGCGCGCGGTGCCGGGTGACATCGTGGCCGTGGCTAAGGTGGATGAAATCCACTTCGATGCCGTGCTGCACGACGCCGCCGAAGACGAACACATCCACCTGCTGCCGCTGGACTTTCCCAAGCCCGTGCACGGCCTGGCGATAGAGCCCAAACGCCACGGCGACGAACAACGCATGTGGGAAATCTTGAGCAAGCTGGTCGACGAAGACCCGTGCTTGAAAGTGGAGCACGTGGCCAGCACCAACGAGACCGTGATTTACGGTTTGGGTGAGCTGCACCTGCGGGTGCTGCTTGAGCGGCTGCGTGATGTCTACCGCTTCGAGGTCAACACACGCCCGCCGCGCATTGCTTACCGCGAGACCATCACCGCCAAAGCCGAAGGCCACCACCGCCACAAAAAACAAAGCGGCGGTGCGGGGCAGTTTGGCGAGGTCTTCTTGCGCGTGGAGCCGCTGCCACGCGGCGCGGGCTTTGAGTTTGTGGATCAGGTCAAGGGCGGCACCATCCCGGGCCAGTACATCCCGGCGGTGGAAAAAGGCGTGCGCGAAGTGCTGGCCAGCGGCGCCATTGCCGGCTACCCGGTGCTGGACGTGCGTGTCATCGTCTACGACGGCAAACACCACAGCGTGGACAGCAAGGACATTGCTTTTGCCACCGCTGGCAAGAAGGCCTTCATGGCCGCCGTGCGTGAGGCGCGGCCCATCGTGCTGGAACCCATCGTGAAGCTGGAGATCACCGCGCCCGATGTCGCCATGGGTGACATCACCGGCGACCTGTCAGCGCGGCGCGGCCTCGTCAACGGCACCCACAACGGCGCACCTGGCGTCATGGTGGTCAAGGGTCAGGCGCCGCTGTCTGAACTGTCGGGCTACCAGTTGCGGCTGAATGCGCTCACCGCCGGCCAGGGCCGCTACACGGTAGAGTTGTCGCACTACGAAGCCGTGCCGCCCACAGTGCAGACGCAGTTGATGGCGCAGTTCAAGGTGCGTGACGACGATTGAGGTGAATCGATTGGTGTGTTCGAGGTTCGCAGCGCTGGCGCTGGCACTGACCAGCCTGATGTTCCAAGGCTGTGGCGGGGGAGGTGGCGGCAGCAGCGCAGCGGCTGTCGCTCCTCCTGCCGTGACACCGCCCGTGACACCATCCGATACCGTGCCACCCACGGTCACCATCACCAGCAGCGCAGCGGGTACTTCAGCGGCGGGTCCGGTGACCCTCACTTTCACCTTCAGCGAAGACGTCGGCAGCAGCTTCAGCAGCGACGACGTGGTGGTCTCAGGCGCCACTGCCGGTGCCTGGAGCAAGCTCGATGCCTTGCGCTACACCCTGGTTGTGAGGCCACCCGCAGGCGCTGCTGGCAGCTTGAACGTAAGCGTGGCCAGCGGCCGCTTCAACGACGCGGCTGGCAATGCCAACACGGCGCCAGCCAGCGCGGCGCAGGCCTACGACCAGCGGCTGGCAGGCTGGACGCTGGCCTGGTCCGATGAGTTCTCGGCTGCCGGCTTGCCCGATGCAGCCAAGTGGGACTACGACACCGAGCGTAACGCCGTGGGCTGGTTCAACAACGAGCTGCAGTACTACGCGCGCAACCGCAGCGAAAACGCGCGTGTCGAAGGCGGGCGGTTGATC
>JANNEX010000224.1:0-7443 GCA_031379155.1 Rubrivivax sp. | reverse complement strand
TGCGCAGCGTGTTGCGCACGCAGCGCTTGGTCACCTTGCTGGGCCCGGGTGGCAGTGGCAAGACGCGCTTGGCCGTCGAGGTGGCGCAGTCGCTGCGCGAAGCCCCGCCCTGGCAGCCCGAGGCGACAGCGCTGGCTTTTGAGCGCCTGGCCTTTGTTTCGCTGGTGTCTTGCGAAGACACGGCGCAGATGCACGCCGCCATGGCACGCGCACTGCACTTGCCGGTGTCGGCCGCTGACCCGGCGCAGGGGCTGTGCACAGCGCTGGCCGGGCAACGGGTGCTGCTGGTGCTGGACAACTTCGAACAACTGGTGGGCGCTGTGCCCGCGCAAGGTGTGGCGGCAGTGACTGCGGTGACCGCAGTGACCGCGGTGGAGGCGGTGGAGGCGGTGGGGGCAGTCGCCGCAGTCGGCGCGTTAGTGGCCGCACTGCCGCAGCTGCACCTGCTGGTCACCTCGCGCCGCTCGCTGGGGCTGGACGGTGAAGTCAGCATCAGCATGGAGCCCCTGGCGCTGCCGGCCCCCGATGCTGGCGCCGACGTGGCCGGCACCAACGCCGCCGTGGCCCTGTTTGTCGACCGCGCGCGCGCCGCGCGTGCTGACTTTCATCTGCACGAACGCAACCACGGCGCCGTCGTCAAGCTGGTGCGCGCGCTGCAAGGCCTGCCACTGGCGATTGAACTGGCGGCTTGCCGCGTGCGCAGTTTTGCGCCAGCCGAGATGGTCAAGCTGCTGGGTGCAGCGCAGCCGGACCTGGCGGATGCGGCGCCCCGCTTGGCGGCTCATTTGGTGCCCCATCAAGCACCCCACCATGCGCCACTTCATACGCCACACCTGGCACTGCTGGCGCGCGGCGGCCCACGCGCCGGGCACGACGCGCGCCATGCGTCCATGAACCAGGTCATCGCATGGAGCTGGCGGCTGCTCGACGCGCCCGCGCAGCGTTTGCTGGGCGCACTGGCCACCTTTGCCGGGCCAGCCTCGGCGCAGGCTTTGGCGCACATGCAAGGGCAGCCCGTGGCGCTGATCGCGGCGCGCCTGGACGACCTGGCTGGCCATTCGCTGCTGCGTGTGGTGCACGGCGAGCCGGCCCGTTTTGGCCTCATGGAGCCGGTGCGCGAATTTGTGCGCGTCCAGCAAAGCCAGGCCGAGCACGACCAGCAACTGGCCTTGTTGCGACGCTGGCTGTTGCATTGGGCGGCCGCCTTGGGCGCCACACCCGCGCCGGCGCAAGTGGACGCCGAGATGGCTGCCGTGCACCAGGTCTTGGCCAGCGCGGCGACGCATCCCTTTGATGCCATCCACCTGGCGCTGGCCCTGCGCGCGCAGTGGGACGCCGAGGGCCTGAGCGCGGCGTTGCAAACGGCGTTGGAGCATGCGCTTGAGCAGGTAGGCGAGACACTGGGCACGCGGCGCAGCGAAGCGCACGAACTGCTGTCTTACCTGCGCTTCGAGTCGGGCTTTGTGGCCGCTGCGCTGGCCCATGCCGACGCGGCCCTGGCCAGCGCGGGCCAGGAGCCGCGTCTGCGTGCCCGCGCCCTGGTGCGCCGCGCCTGGGTGGCACTGGCGAGCAGCCGCCATGAAGGCGACGTGGCGCCGGGCCAAGCGCGCCTGCAAGCCTGGCTGCAAGAAGCCATGGCTCTGGCGCTGGCCTGTGGCGACCGTGAAGCCCAGGCGCGCGCGCTGCACCAGATGGCGGTGATGGAGAGTCAACTCAACGACCGCTGGGTGCAGGCCGAGGCTTTGCTGGCGCGTGCGCAAGCGCTGTGGCAAGCCCTGGGCGACCGGCGCAAAGCCCACGCGCGCTTGCGCAACCGCGCCCAGTGCTGGGTGCAAATGGGGCGCCAGGCCCAGGCGCAGGAAAGTTATGAGCTGTGTGAGCTGGTGGCGCGTGAAGACGGCGACTGGGTGGGCCAGATCGACTGCCTGTTGTCGCTGTCTTCGCTGCTCAGCCGCCAGCGCCAGTGGCAGGCCGCGCTGGACCTTGACCGCCGCTGCGTGGCGCTGTGCTGGCAGCGCTGGCACCGCCACGGCCTGGCCTATGCGTTGTGGAACCCGCCGCGCTCTTTGGCGCGCCTGCGCCGACCCGAAGCGGCGATGCGCCTGATGGCCTTTGCCGCCAGTTTTTGGCAAGCCAACTTCGGCGCCCTGGCGCGCGGCGACCGCCTGGTGATGCGCCGCGTGCGCGGCCTGGTGCGCGCGCAACTGGGCGTGGCGCGCGCCGAGGCCTTGTGGGCCGAAGGTGCAGCCATGAACATTGCCCAGGCGGTGGCGCTGGCGCAGCAGAACTAGAGTCGGGCGCGGGCAAACCCGGCCCGCAAATGCGGGATGTAAACATCACACGAATGCGGTTTCAAGGAATGGGTAGCCGCGACCCATGGCTGCTGCGCAGAACCGAAAAAGATGCAACAGTTCTGATCGAAGCACTCAGAGGGCAGGGACATGAACAAACAGCTAACGCCAATGTGGTGGCGCAGCGGGGCTGCGGTCGGCTTGAGCAGCTTGTGTGCTGCCGCGCAGGCAGCACCTGCTGCGGCCATCAATGGCGCCGACACGGCCTGGATGCTGATTTGCACCGTGCTGGTCATGCTCATGACCATGCCCGGCATCATCTTGTTCTACGGCGGCATGTTGCGCACCAAGAACTCGCTGTCCATCGTGGCCCACACCATTGCGGCGTCAGCGGTCATCACGCTGGTCTGGGCCATGGTGGCCTATTCGGTGGCTTTCACGCCAGGCAATGGCCTCTTTGGCGGCCTGGGGCGCGCGTTTGGCAGCAACTTGCTGGGCAACACGGCCGGCATTCATCCAGCGGCACCCACGGTGCCCGAGTCGGCGTTTTTCATGTTCCAGCTGGCCTTTGCCATCATCACCTTCGCCATCATCCTGGGCGCCACCGCTGAACGCATGCGCCTGGGCGTGACGGTGGTGTTTGCGGCGCTGTGGACCCTGCTGGTCTACGCGCCCATTGCGCACTGGATCTGGCACCCCACGGGCTGGTTGGCGGCCATGGGCCACATGGACTTTGCGGGTGGCACGGTGGTGCATATCGCCTCGGGCGCCAGCGGCCTGGCGGCGGCCTGGGTGCTGGGGCCGCGCCAGGGCTTCGGGCGCGAACCCATGGTGCCGCACAACTTGCTGGTGACAGTGCTGGGCGCTGGCCTGCTGTGGGCGGGTTGGTTTGGCTTCAACGCGGGCTCGGCCTTTGAGGCCAGCGGCCGCGCCGCCGGGGCTTTGCTAACCACCCAAGTAGGGGCCTGCGCCGGGGCGGCTGCCTGGGGCCTGTGCGAGTACGTGCGCCGCGGCCAATGGAGCGTGCTGGGCACCGTCACGGGTGCCATCGCCGGGCTCATTGGCATCACACCGGCTTCGGGTTACGTTGACTTCCCCGGCGCCATGGCCATAGGCGCGCTGTCGGGCTTTTGCTGTTTCTTGTGTGTGGTGGGCTTCAAAGCCCGCACCGGCATTGACGACGCACTGGATGTGTTTGCGCTGCACGGTGTGGGCGGCCTCGTGGGCACGGTATTGACGCCGGTGTTTGCGGTGGCCGCCATCGCACCCATCACGGCCACGGTGTGGACCAATTTGCTCGGCGCGCTGGCCGTGATGGCGTATGCGGCCATAGCCACCTGGCTCATCCTGCGCGTGATTGGTCTGGTGACCAAGCTGAGGGTGAAGGCCGAACACGAACGGGTGGGCCTGGACATTGCCGAACACGGCGAAATGCTGTCACCCGGCTCCTGACGCTGCGGCCGATGTATGAGCAGTAGCCCGGAGTCGAGCATGTTGAACACCGTCATTCGCATGGTGGTGCCCATGCGGCGCGAATTTGGCCGTTCGCTGGACGTGCAGCAGTTCATGCGCGACCACGACTACGCGCGCGCTGTGTTGGAGCAGGCCTTGTCCAGCCAGGACCAGCGCCTGCGCGACTATGCGCACTACGTCAGCCGTTTGCTGGCCGGCGCGCGTGAGGCTGACCCGCCGCGCGTCAACGGCGCGGCGGTGCTGGATGAACCGTCCACCGTGCCGGCGGCGTTGACGCCCACGCCAGTGAATGTTGTTGCGCCTGCCGCGCCTTCGGCACAATCCGTGACTGGCAAACCGGCCGAACCAGAGGGCGCCACAGAAGCCGAGTTGCGCGCGCGCATGCTGCGCAAGTACACCACCGGTTTGCGCTGAGCCCAGCGTTCAGCCAAACCCATCGCTCAGCGCAGCAGTTCCAGCGCAAACTTTTTGCGCCCGTGGATGCGGTAGGCACTGAAGTCAGCCACGTCCAGCGTGGCGATGCGCGTGATGCCGGTGTTTTCGGCCAACCAGACCAGCGTGATGTCGGCCCAGTCAGGGTCCAGGTCGGCGTACTTGCGCAGCAGCTCGGCCATGCGCGCGTGGGCTGGCGCGTCGCTCTGGTGGACTTGCAGCGTGCCTTGGTGCGCCAAATCAGCCAGGGCGGCGCGCTGGCGCGCAGGCAGAAAAAACGCGGCTTCGGTCAACACCGCTTCCACCGTATGCAGGTGGCCGTCAAAGCCAGCCAGCCAGTGGCTTGCGGCGCGGTGCCAGGGGTCGTCACGGGCATCCAGCGCCACGAGCACGCCGGTGTCGAGCAGCACACCCTGGGCGGCGAGGCGACTGCGCGGCACGGCAGGCGGCGTGCTGCGCGGCGCGGGTGGATTCACGGTGCGGTTTTGCGCAGCCGCTGCTGGGCGCGTGCGCGCACGGCGGCTTTGTCGGCGCTTTTACCGCCCAGAGTGCCACCCAGAGCGCCAGCCCCCACCAGGCCGGCGGCTGCAAAACTGCGAAAGTTGGCGCTCAATGCAGACGCTGCCCGTGGCTGCCCCGAGGTGGGCTTGCCGGTGTCGGTTGCTGCAGACAAGAGGTACACCGCCAAAGACTCCTGCACCACCAGGCTCTTGCTCACACCGCGTTGCGCGCAATAGCGCGTCAGGGTCGATTCCAGCGTGTCGTCAAGGCGGACAGTGAGTGTCATGGCAGCTCATTGTAATACGTGTCAAGCTATTGTATTACAAGTGCCGATCCAAACCAACCGGGCCCTTCACTCCACCGCCTTGACCATCGCCTCCACCACCTTCTTGGCGTCGCCAAAGACCATCATGGTCTTGTCCATGTAGAACAGTTCGTTGTCCAGCCCGGCGTAGCCCGAGGCCATGGAACGTTTGTTGACGATCACCGTCTTGGCCTTGTAGGCCTCAAGAATGGGCATGCCGTAGATGGCGCTGCCCTTGGTGTGCGCGGCGGGGTTGACCACGTCGTTGGCGCCCAGGATGATGGCCACGTCGGCCTGGCCGAATTCACCGTTGATGTCTTCCATCTCAAACACCTGGTCGTAGGGCACTTCAGCCTCGGCCAGCAGCACGTTCATGTGGCCCGGCATGCGCCCGGCCACGGGGTGAATGGCGTACTTCACGGTGATGCCCTTGGCCGCGAGCTTGGCGGCCAGTTCTTTCACCGCGTGCTGGGCTCTGGCGACCGCCAGCCCATACCCGGGCACGATGATCACCGTTTCAGCGTTAGACAATACAAAGGCCGCGTCGTCGGCGCTGCCACTTTTCACCGCGCGCTGCACCGCGCCGCCAGCCGCAGCGGCCGTGGTCTCGCCACCAAAACCGCCCAGAATGACGTTGAAAAAGCTGCGGTTCATGGCCTTGCACATGATGTAGCTCAGGATCGCGCCCGAACTGCCCACCAGGCTGCCAGCGATGATTAGCATGCTGTTGTTCAGGCTGAAGCCAATGCCCGCCGCAGCCCAGCCTGAATAGCTGTTGAGCATGCTCACCACCACCGGCATGTCGGCGCCGCCGATGGGAATGATCAGCGTCACGCCGATGATGAAGGCCAGCGCCAGCATCAGCGCGAAGTCCATCTTGTTTTCGCCGTGGGTGTAGCTGACGATGAAAAACAGCATCGCCAAACCCAAAGCCGCGTTGAGCAAATGCTGGCCTTTGAAGACCACCGGCGCGCCCTGGAACAAGCGGAATTTGTAGCTGCCGCTGAGCTTGCCAAAAGCAATCACGCTGCCGCTGAAGGTGATGGCGCCGATGGCCGCGCCCAGCGCCAGTTCCAGCCGGTTGCCAGGTGGAATGCCACTTCCTTTTGGCGTTATGCCAAAAGCCCAGGGCTCCACGGCGGCGGCGATGGCGATGAAGACCGCCGCCAGGCCAATCATGCTGTGGAAGAAGGCCACGAGTTCGGGCATCTTGGTCATCTCCACGGTCTTGGCGCGCCAGGCGCCATAACCGCCGCCCACCACCAAGCCCAGCAGCACCCAGGCCATGCCGGCCAGGTTGCCCTCAGACAGCTTGACGATGAGCAGTGCTGTGGTGATGCCGGCAATGGCCATGCCGGTCATGCCAAAGACGTTGCCGCGTATCGACGTGGTCGGGTGGCTCAGGCCCTTGAGCGCCTGGATGAAGCAGACACTGGCCACCAGGTACAACAGCGTGACAAGGTTCATGCTCATTCTTTGTCTCCGCGCGGCTTCATCCGGGACTGCACATAGGCCGTGGCCAAGGCGCCTGCGCCCAGGGCGATCCAGACCCGGTGTTCAGCGAACTGGTCAAAAACTTGCAGCAGCAGCAAGACCGGCAAAGACACACCCAGGAAGGTCGCCAGCGGCAACCACAGTTGCGCCTTCATTTGCTGACCTCTTTCTTTTCCTTCTTCTTGAACATCTCCAGCATGCGCCGCGTCACCAAAAAGCCGCCGAAGATGTTGACCGACGCCAGCGCCACGGCCAGCACGCCCATGGTTTTGCCCAGCGTGGTTTCGGTCAGCGCGGCGGCCAGCATGGCGCCCACGATGACTATTGCCGAGATGGCGTTGGTGACGGCCATCAGCGGCGTGTGCAGCGCCGGTGTCACGGTCCACACCACGTGGTAGCCCACGTAGATGGCCAGCACAAAGATGATCAGGTTGGTGAGGGTGGGGCTGACGATGTCCATGGGTTTTTTCCTTTTCACTTCACCAGAGGAATCAGGATTTGCGACGGACTTCGCCGTCGCGTGTCATGAGGCAAGCCACGACGATGTCGTCGTCCATGGGCACCACAAAACCGCTGTCCTTGGGCAACACCAGCTTCAAAAAGTCGAGCACGTTGCGCGCGTACAGGCTGGACGAATCCGCTGCCACCAGGGCCGGAATATTGGTCTCGCCGACGATGGTCACACCGTGTTTGACGACCGTCTTGCCGGCCTCCGTCAAAGGGCAGTTGCCGCCCGCCGGTGCGGCCATGTCAACGATGACACTGCCCGGCTTCATGCTGGCCACCATCTCGGGCGTCACCAGCACTGGCGCGGCGCGGCCGGGGATGAGCGCGGTGCTGATCACGATGTCAGCCGCCGCCACTTTCTTGGCCACCTCGACCTTTTGGCGGTCGAGCCAGCTTTGTGGCATGGGCTTGGCGTAACCGCCCACGCCTTCGGCAGCTTCT
>JANNEX010000213.1:0-1971 GCA_031379155.1 Rubrivivax sp. | reverse complement strand
AACGGCCAAAGTGAGCTGCTGGATGTGCTCTCAGGCCTGCTCACCCCCGCGCAAGGCACGCTCGATTTGGGCGGCCAGCACTTCACGCCCAAGGCCTGGCTGGACACCCGCACCGCGCGCAACCTGCGCCTGGCCCATGTGCCCGAAGACCGCCATAGACGTGCGCTGGTGTTGCCCTTTGAAGCCTGGGAATCCGCCGTGCTGGGCTACCAGCAAAGGCCGCGCTACACGCGTGCCGGCTGGATGCGCCAGCGCCAGATGCGCGCCGACTGCGCCGACATGATGGAGCGCTACGACGTGCGCCCGCGCAACGCGCAGTTGCGCTCATCAAAGTTCAGCGGCGGCAATCAGCAAAAGCTGGTGCTGGCGCGCGAAGCCGCCTTGCAGCCGCAGGTGCTGCTGGTGGGCCAGCCCACGCGCGGCGTCGACATCGGCGCCATCGAATTCATCCACGGCCGCTTGCGCGCCATGCGCGACGCCGGTGGCGCGGTGCTGCTGGTGTCGTCAGAGCTGGATGAAATTTTGGCGCTCAGCGACCGTGTCATCGTCATGAATGCCGGGCGCATTGCGGGCGAGTTGCCGATTGCCGATTGTTCTGAGAGTGCGCTGGGGCGGCTGATGGGCGGGGCGGGGCATTGATGGCCAAGGCCGCTGCTGCCAAGCCCGACGTGAGCAGGCGTAGCCGTGCTGCGATTGACAGCCTTGCGCAACTCTTGCGCGACCCACCATGACGCAGCCCGTCGAACTGCCGCGCTGGATGGACGTGGCCCTGCTGCCTGCCGTCAATCTTGCATTGGCCCTCATCGTCGCCGGGCTGGTGGTCACGCTGGTCGGCTTCAAGCCCGACCAGGTGCTGAGCCTGCTCATCAAAGGCGCCTTTGGCTCCAAGGCCGGCATCAGCTACACGCTGTACTACGCCACCACCTTTGTCTTCACCGGCCTGGCCGTGGCGGTGGCCTTTCACGGTGGGCTGTTCAATATCGGCGGTGAAGGCCAGGCAGTCATGGGTGGCCTGGGCGCGGGCCTGGCGGCGCTGGCCTGGTCGGCGCACCTGCCGGCGTGGTTGATGCTGCCGCTGATGGTGGCCAGTGCGGCACTCTTTGGCATGGTCTGGGCGGCGGTACCGGGTGCGCTGCAAGCCTGGCGTGGCAGCCACACCGTCATCACCACCATCATGTTCAACTTCATCGCCGCCGCGCTGCTCAGCTACTTGCTGGTGGGCACGCTCAAAGAGCCCGGCAACATGACGCCTGAGAGCCGTGCTTTTGCGCCTTCAGCCCACGTGCCCGGCATGCACGAGGCACTGGCCTGGATAGGCATTGAGTGGCCCCGTACACCGCTGAATTTGACCGTTATCTTGGCATTGGCAGCCAGCGTTTTCACCTGGTTGATGTTATGGAAAAGCCAGGGCGGCTATGCGCTGCGCGCGGTGGGCTTTGCGCCCGACGCGTCGCTGTACGCCGGCATGCGGCCCAAGCGGCTCATCGTGCTGTCGATGGCCGCATCGGGCGCGCTGGCCGGCTTGGTGGGCGTGAATGAAATCGCCGGCGTGCACGGCCGGCTGCTGCCCGACTTTGTCGCCGGTGCGGGTTTCGCTGGCATTGCAGTCAGCTTGATCGGGCGCAACCACCCGGTGGGCATCGTGCTGGCGGCCCTGCTCTTTGGCACGCTCTACCAAGGCGGGTCTGAATTGGCCTTCGAGATCAACGGCTTCAGCCGCGACATGGTGTTCATGCTGCAAGGGCTGATCGTGCTGTTTGCCGGCGCCATGGCGCAGGTGGCTGCGCCGGCTTTGTTCAAGCTGTGGCGCGCGATGGGGGGTGGATCTAACCATGGATGAAGTGCTGGTCGGCACGATAGTGGCCAGCACGCTGCGCGTCAGCGTGCCGCTCATCCTGTGCGCGCTGGCCGGTGTGCTGTGTGAACGCTCGGGCGTGATTGACCTGGGCCTGGAAGGCAAGATGCTGCTCA
>JANNEX010000154.1:0-5701 GCA_031379155.1 Rubrivivax sp. | reverse complement strand
CCGGCTTGACGTGGCCGATGCAAAAGGCGCGAACCGTTTTGGCCATGGCCGGGCTCAGTGAATGCGCAGCGCGCGGTTGCGCACAAACAGCGCGTCGCCGTGGTGATGGCGGTCGAAGTTGATGTTGTTCAGCGTAAAGCCCAGCGGCTCCAAAAACGCCATCAAGTCACCCAGCACCGGCGCGCCGTCGTACATGCGGTTGCGCGTGACTTCGGTGAGCACGACGTTGATGTTGTCCAGCACGGCGCCGGCGCCACGCAGCACTTGCAGCTCGGCGCCCTGAGTGTCCATGTAGAGCAGGTCCAGCGCATCGCACGCCGCGCCGTGGCCGTTGGCGTGCAGGAAGTTGATGACGTGGTCCAGGCGGTTGGAAACAAGTTCCACCGTCTGATCGAAACGCACAAAGTCAAACTCTTGCAGATGGTTGGCGGGTTTGAGCATGCTGCTGCTCATGCCGCCATTGCTGGCCACATGAAAGCTCACACGTTTGCCACTTTCTTCGGCGCACAGGGCATTCACGGCCACGAAGTTGGGGCGTTGCATGCAGCTTTGCGACAGCACGGCAAAAGGCTCGGGCAAGGGTTCAACGAAGACGCCGGCCTGAATGCCATTGTCGACAAAGAGCTTCATCTCCTGGCCGTAGCTGGCACCCACTTGCAGCACGCCGCGCGGCGCTGGCAGGCCCAGATCGCGGATGGCTTGGAAGAGCTCGAAGGCCATGTCGTTAATCCTCTGTGATTGATCTCAGCGCAGCCATTCGCCCACGCCGCGCCCCAGGCTCAGCAGGTTGGCGTTGAGTTGCTGCACGTCATGAAGCGCGTTGACGTAAGACAGGCGCAGGTTGTAGTGCTCGGTCTCGGCGCCCATAACGTCAAACAGGCTGCGTTTGCCCAGTTGCTGCCACTGTTGCAGCGTGAAGTTGCGCACCTGTTCGCTGCTGCGCAGCACCTCGGCCAAGCGGCGCGCGCGGTCCAGTGCCGACTGTGCTTGCTCATGCACTTCTGCGACACGAAAGCGGCGTGACTCCAGCGCTTCTGCGCGTTGCAAGCTGGCGGCTTGTGCACGTTTGCGCGCGGCCTGGCTGGCCGGCTCGATGCCGGGTGAGAGCAGCGGGATGTTCAGCGTCAAACCCATCGAATAGGCGCCGCTGCGGCTGGGCGGTTTGCTGCCGCCTTGGTCGGATTGGCGGCCTTGGCTGCCGGCGGCATTGCCTGTCACGGCCCAGCTGAGTTGCGGCTTGCCTTGTGCGGCCACGGCTTCGGCATAACGTTTGGCCGCCGTTTCTTGCGCGGCCAGTTGCGCCAGGTCGTAGGACTTTTCCACATCGGACACCAGCTCTTCCAGGCCCGGTACCAGGGTGAACATCGACGACAGGCCTTCGGTGGGCGGCAGGCCGTCACCCACGAGGCGGCGCAGTCGCACTTCAATCTGGCGCAGAGACGACTGGGTTTGCGTCTGGCTGAGTTCGGCCTGTTCCAAAGTCTTCTTGGCCTGCACATATTCGCTGGCGCGGCCGCGGTCGGCACGCACCAGGGTTTCCAGTGCTTCGGCCAGGCAGCCCATCTTGCGCACATGCTGGCGCCACACCTGCACCTGGCTGCGCAAACGACTGCGTTCCAGGGCCAGCGACACCGTCGTCAGCGCCAGTTGTTCTTGTTGGCTTAGATGGCCGTAACGGGCTGATTCGGCGAGCTGGGTTTTCCAGTCGGTCAGGCGGTCGGTGCGGCCGCCGTCGTAGAGCAATTGGCCGATATTGAGGTTGGCCCGCAATTGCGCAGCGGCGCTTTCAGTCACGCCGTTGACGCGGCTGCCACCAGGGCCAAAGCCGCTGGACAGGCTGGCTTGTATGGCATGTGCGGCTTTGGTTTCTTCGATGTCGTTGAGGGCTGCTTCTGCCAACAGTTTGGCGGCACCCACGGCGTGGCTGCGTTGCAGCGCCTCACGCACCAAGGACTGCAGCTGCAGGCGCGGCTCGGGCGCAGCTACGCTTTGCACAGGCGCGCTGTTGAAAGCTTCCAGCGTGTCTTCGTTCAAGCAGCGCGCGGCAGCGGGTTGCGCCAAGACCAGCAGTGCCGATGCCCACACCGCGCTCTGCACACGCTGGGCAAACGGCCATGCCAGGCGGCCAAAGCGTTGCGGTGGCGGGCGGCGGGTCATGCGTTCTCCTGGGGCACCGGCACACCACGTCCTTGCGGCGTGCCACGGCATCAGTCTCGCCCGGGCCTTGCCCGCTTGATCGCCAGAGTTCAGCCGCCTTTTTGGCCCTTATCCGGGCTGCGCGACAAACAGCCAGGCTGCGCTGCTGAAGGTCACGAAAGCCAGCACCGTGCTGGTCATGATGATGCGGGCGATGCGCCCGTTGTCAGCACCATAACGTTCAGCCAGCAGTGACACGTTGCTGGCGCTGGGCAGCGCCGCCACCAGTGTCAGCACGGTGATTTGAAAGCTGGTGAGCGGTGCACCCAGGGCCTTGGCGCCCAAGCCCAACGTCAGCACCAGCAGCGGGTGCAGCAGCAGCTTGATGAGTGCGGGCGGCACAAAGTCGCGCAGCGGTGTTTTGGCCCCGGCATGCTGCCCCGCACGGAACAGCACGGCGCCGATGGTGAACAGCGCCACCGGTGTGGCCGCGTCGGCCAGCAAGCCCACCACGGTTGGCACCGGGCCGGGCAGCGACAGGCCGGCCACCGAGAAGACGGCACCCAAGGCAATTGACCAAGGCAGCGGGTTGACCAGCGTGCCACGCAGCGCACGCGTCAGCGCCGCACGCGCACCCTGCCCCGCTGTGCCGTGGGCTTGCGCCAAAGCGATGCACAGGCTGCTGGTGACAAAGATGTCGGCCAGGATGGTGCAGATCATCGGCCCCGCCGCCGCTTTGCCCAGCAGCGCCACGAGCAGCGGTATGCCCATGAAGCCGGTGTTTGGGAAGGACGCCGCCAGCGCGCCAAAGGCCGCGTCCTTCAAGTGCACACGGTCGTTGAGGCTGACGGCCACGGTGAAAAACACCATCAACAAAGCGGCTGCCAGGTAGACACCCAGCACAGCAGGGTTGAGCAGCTCGACGATGGGCGTAGTGGCGCCAAAACGGAACAGCATGCAGGGCAGAGAAAAATACAGCACAAAGCTGTTCAGGCCAGGGATAGCGCTTTGTGGCAGCACGTGCTGGCGCGCCGCCAGGTAGCCGCACAAGACCAGGGCAAAGAACGGGACGGTGACGGCAAGGATGGGCTGCATCGCGGCCGGCAGTATCTCAACACCGGCGCCATGTTTCGTCACCTGCTTCGTCAGGTGCTTCGTCACGTGCTTCGTCGCAACCAGCCGCCCGTTCGTCGCGGCGCGCTGGCTCTTGGGACACAACTGCGTAGAGTCGCACCCACAGTCACTTAACCCGTCTGCGGGAGCCCCATGCTGCAAACCATCCTTTCTCTCGCGCGCGGCGCCTGGCGTGTGCTGGACGCCACGCGCCGCACCTTGCTCAACCTTTTGCTGCTGGCGCTGCTCGTGGCGGCAGCCTGGGCGCTGCTGCGCAGTGGCGCGCCCAGCCTGCACGCCAAAACCGCGCTGGTGCTGGACTTCAAAGGCAAACTGGTGGAGCAGCGCGCGGGTGTCAGCCTGCGCAACCAGGTGCTGGGCCAGGCGCAAGGCCAAGGCAGTGAACAAACGCGCCTGCGCGATGTGCTGGCTGTGCTGGACGCAGCCGCCAAAGACGACAAGATCAGCCACGCCCTGCTGATGCTGGACGACATGGACGGCGCAGGCTTGCCCATGCTGCGTGAAGTGGCACAAGCGCTGGAGCGCTTCAAGGCCAGCGGCAAGCCCGTCTACGCCTGGGGCTCCGAGTACGACCAGCGCCAATACTTCCTGGCCGCGCACGCCACCGAGCTGTGGCTGCACCCCATGGGCAGTGTGCTGGTGGACGGCTTTGGGCGCCCACGAACCTACTACAAAGACCTGTTCGACAAACTCGGCCTAACGGCCAATGTGGTGCGCGCCGGTAAGTACAAAAACGCGGCTGAGTCCTTCACCGCCAACGGCCCCTCGCCCGAGACCGTGGAAAGCGAAGGCCTGCTCTGGGGCACGCTGTGGGCCAGCTACACAGGCGCGGTGGAAAAGGCGCGCAAACAGCCCGCCGGCAGCGTCGCCGCAGCGATTGACTCACTGCCCGCCAGCCTGGTGGCGGCGCAAGGCAACGTGGCGCGCTGGGCGCTGCAACGCAAGTGGGTGGACGGCCTCAAAACACGCGACGAGATGCGCGCGCTGCTCATCGCCAAAGGCGCCAAGGACGAAGCCGCAAAGACCTTCCGCCAGGTCAGCTTTGCCGACTACCTGGGCCGCATCAAAACGCGCAGCGATGGTGACGCGGTAGGCGTGGTGGTGGCCCAAGGCAGCATCAGCGACGGCCGCGCCGCTGCGGGCAGCGTGGGTGGCCTGTCCACCGCGCAACTGATTCGTGAAGCACGCGACAACGAGCGCATCAAGGCCATCGTGCTGCGCGTGGACTCACCCGGCGGCAGCGCCTTTGGCTCTGAGCTTGTGCGGCGTGAACTGGAGCTGACGCGCAAGGCCGGCAAGCCGGTGGTGGTGAGCATGGGCAGCCTGGCGGCGTCAGGCGGCTACTGGATCAGCATGGCCGCCGATGAAATCATTGCCGACGAAACGACCATCACCGGCAGCATAGGCGTGGTGGCCATGCTGCCCTCTGCGGCAGGTGCGCTGGACAAATTGGGTGTGCACACTGCCGGTGCCGGCACCACCTGGCTGACTGGCCAGGGCGACCCCAGGCGGCCATTGGACCCGCGTTTTGCGCAGCTCATGCAAAGCGCCATCGACGGCGCCTACCGCGAATTCACCACTTTGGTGGCCACTGCGCGCAAGAGCACGCCTGAGAAGATCAATGAACTGGCGCAGGGCCGCGTGTGGAGCGGCAAAGACGCCCAAGCACGTGGCCTGGTCGACCGCTTGGGCAGTTATGGCGACGCACTGGCCACGGCGGCCAGGCTGGCCAAGTTGCCTGCTGACGTGCGTGTGCAGTACTTGGAAGCCGAGCCCGGGCGTTTGCAGCGCTGGCTGGACATGGCCGGTGGTGCGCAAGTTGCAAGCGAGTTGGGCAGCGGCATGCAGGCCTTGCAGGGCCTGATGGTGGCCACGGGCTTGCTGCCTGCCGTAGCGCAGGACTTGGCCGCTGATCTGGGCTGGCTCAGCGACTTGACCGTGGCGCGCAAACCCTTCGCCATGGCCGCACATTGTTTGTGCGAGGCGCCCTAAGCACCCTAACACCACGACGAGTCAGGCCAGCTGGGCACCCGGCTGGTCGGCTTGCACGACAAAGCGCGCCTGGGTCGACAAGGCGCTGTCGGCCTGGCGCGCATCGGCCACCACTTGCAGCTGCGCGTGCAGTTGCTGGCGCTGCAGCGTGAAGCGCATGTAGCCGCGTTGGTCGGCGCGGGCGTGCCGGATGTGCGGGTTGAATGCCAGCGCCGCCTGTATGCCGTCTTGATGGCCACCCAAGCTGCTGATGCTGGTGCCACAAAACTCGGTGGCCACTGCGGGTGAACGCGCGTCATCGAAGTTGAGCTTCAAATCAGCCACCACGTTGGCGTGCAAGTCGCCGCCCAGCACCACCACGCCGCTCACCTGGCGCTTGGCCACCACACCCAGCAGACGCTGGCGTGACGCGGCGTAGCCGTCCCAGCCGTCGGTCCAA
>JANNEX010000135.1:0-3063 GCA_031379155.1 Rubrivivax sp. | reverse complement strand
TACACGGTACCGGCCATGCCGATGAACGAGGCCGCGCTCATCCAGTCAGCACCCGTGGCCATGCCGTTGTACAGCGCCGGCACACGCCGGCCGGCGACGTAGTACTCGGCCGCATCTGTCGTGCGGCTCATGATGCCGATGCCGGCGTACAGGCCTACCGTAGCTAACAGGAAGATAAAGCCTATCCAGTTCTTGGGCAGACCCATCTGCTCCAGCACCGCCAGCGCCAACACAAAGGCGATGAAGCCGCCCGTGTACCAGGTGTAGACCTTGTTGAGTTGCGACTTGAAGGTCGCGGTGGACGCCGAATCGGTTTTGGCGCCGTGTTCAAACATGCCAGCCATGTCAGTCCTCCTCGTGCACGTTGTGCTCGATGTCGAGCTTGTTCATGAACCTGGCGTAGTACCAGATGATGACGCAGTAGACGACGAGCGCGCCCTGCCCGCCCATCCACACGCTGAAGGGCCAGCCAAAGAAGCTGAAGCTCAGGTCGCGCGCAAAGTAGCTCACGACAAAGGTAACCACAAACCAGATCGCCAAAAGCACTGCGGTCACCTTGAGGTTGGTGCGCCAGTATTGGTGATGCCTTTCAGTCAGCTGCATGGTCTTTGTCTCCTGGTTTCAAGCACAAGCCAGGTCATGCCTGGCACTTCTTCCTTGGCCGCTGCGCCCGCGGGCGCAAGCGGTGCCTCAATTGCGGGCCATCTCAGGCCCGCAGTTGTGTTTCTCGTTCAAGCTGCGCCGCCACCTTGGGCTCAAAGCCGCGCAAGTGGCGAATGATTTTTACGGCAGCGTCAGGGTCGGCGCGGTCGACGTGCACCCGCGCCAATTGGTACCAGCCGTAAGGGCTCATGGGTTGCAGTTCGGTGTTGCGTTTGAGGGCCGCCACGGCTTCGTCGTAGCGCTTCAAGCGAATCAGCACCAGCCCCATGCCGTACCACGCGCGGTCCAGCTCGGGGCCCAGTTCAGTGGCGCGGCGAAAAGCTTGCAGCGCTTCTTCCCAACGCTGCGCGGCTTCAAGAATGAAACCGTGGTTGAACCAGGTGGACGCCACATCGCCACTGACTTTGAGCAGCCTGTGTGAATCGGCCAGCGCGGCGTCCAGACGTCCCGCTTGCGTGTGCAGATGGGCCCGGCTGGCCAGCGCGTAAGCATTCAAGGGGTCGCGCTCAAGCAAGTGTTCAAACACGGCCATGGCGCGCGTCTGGCGGCCCAGCACCAGCCAGGTCATGGCCAGACCCTTGAAGCACCAGAACTCAAGTTTGTTCATCGGCAGCCCACCATGTTGGCGTCCACACACTGGCGCACTTTTTCGAAGGTGACCACGGCCCACAGCACCAAGAGCATGAAGAAGGCGACGTAGCCCACGTGGCCGTCAGCCACTTGCTTGGGTGTGAGCCAGCGCGCTGCGCTGGTGAAGGGGCGCGTCAAGACCTTGAGCAACTGATAGAAGAAGTTGCTGTCACGCTTGGCGCCAGCCAGCACCGCCAACACGCCCTGACCCAACAAGGCCATGAGGGCGATTTCGCAGACAAGCTTGACGGCGGACAACAACAACAGCATGCGTTCAGGGCTTGGCACTAGACCTTGGCACTGTTGAGCCGCTGGCTTACTGATTTCTGACAACAAGGCTTTCGTTCGGGGCATATCCCGTCAGGTGTTTCCCTAGCGGCGGGCCTAACTCGGCGATAGCCCCACACGCCGTAAGCGAATGGTCAGTGCAAGCACCCAGACTCGCGCCAAGCCGGTGGGTTTTGCCACCGCTAGCCACTTCCCCCACATTGATGGAGACAACACGATGGCCAACGCCGCTGCCGCAAACCTGGCGCACCTGAGCGCCGAACCGCGACCGATGTCCGCCGACGAAAAGCGAGTCATCTTCGCTTCGTCCCTGGGCACTGTCTTTGAGTGGTACGACTTCTACCTGTTCGGGGTGATGTCTTCCATCATCGCGGCCAACTTCTTCACCGCGCTGGACCCGTCCACACGCGACATCTTCACCCTGCTGGCCTTTGCCGCTGGTTTTGCGGTGCGGCCCTTTGGCGCCATCGTCTTCGGCCGCCTGGGCGACCTGGTGGGCCGCAAGTACACCTTCTTGGTGACCATCCTGATCATGGGCTTGTCCACCTTCTTGGTGGCCTTTTTGCCCACCTACGCGACCTGGGGCATCGCTGCCCCCATCGTGCTGATTGGCCTGCGCCTGCTGCAAGGCCTGGCGCTGGGCGGTGAATACGGCGGTGCCGCCACCTACGTGGCCGAACACGCGCCGCATGGCAAGCGTGGCGCCTACACGGCCTGGATCCAGACCACCGCCACGGTGGGCCTGATGTTGGCGCTGATGGTTATCTTGGGCACCCGCACCTACCTGGGTGAGCCTGAATTCCTGGCCTGGGGCTGGCGCATTCCTTACGCCATGTCGGGCCTGCTGCTGGCCGTGTCGGTATGGATTCGCTTGAAGCTCAGCGAGTCACCGGCCTTCACTCGCATGAAGAGCGAAGGCAAGACCTCGAAGGCGCCGCTGACCGAATCCTTCGGCCAATGGGGCAACCTGAAGATCGTCATCCTGGCCCTCATCGGCGCCACCGCCGGCCAGGCCGTGGTCTGGTACACGGGCCAGTTCTACGCGCTGTTTTTCTTGCAGACCTTCTTGAAGGTGGACGGCCCCACGGCCAACATCCTGATCGCCATTTCGCTGATCATCGGCACGCCGTTTTTCATCGTCTTTGGCTCGCTGTCGGACAAGATCGGCCGCAAGCCCATCATCCTGGCCGGCTGCCTGTTGGCCGCGTTGACTTACTTCCCGCTCTTCAACGCGCTCACCACCTACGCCAACCCCAAGCTGCAAGCCGCCATCCAAAAGGCCCCGGTCACGGTGCAGGCACCGGCCGGTGACTGCAACCTGATCCTTAACCTGACCGGCACGGCCAAGTTCACCACGGCCTGCGACGTCACGCGCACCTTCTTGGCCAACGCCGGTGTCAACTACGACAAGAGCGAAACCAGCGCCGTCACCGTGGCCACGGTGAAAGTGGGCGACAAGGCCATTGCGGGTTATGCCGCCAC
>JANNEX010000119.1:0-1986 GCA_031379155.1 Rubrivivax sp. | reverse complement strand
TCGGTGGGCGCGCTGCTGGCCGTGCTGCGCGCCGGCGGGATGCGCGGCTTTGAGCTGGAGACCCTGGCGCTGGACGTGCAGCCGCTGGCACTGGCGCGTGTGGTCAGACTCAGCGGCGAGGGCGAACGCCTGAGCGGTGGCGCGCTGGCCGACCTGGTGCGTGAACAGCTGTTGAACCGGCACCAGCAGCCCCGGCTGGAAAAGCTGCCCATCATGGCCGTGTGTGTGGCGCAGCGCCTGCCTGAGCGCAGCGTGGTGGCCTTCAACTGCGGGGACGCCGGCCTGGCCGTGCAGGCCGCCGCCGCCATTGAAGGCCAGTTCACCCCCGTGCGCATACGCGGCCAGCGCCATGTCGATGCCGACCTGAACCAGCCCCTGCCTGTGCGCGTGGCGCGCGCGCTGGGCGCCACGCGCGTGCTGGCGGTGGACGCGTCAGCGCACGAAGAGCGCGCACCTGCCGGTGCCGGCGGCTACCGCGAGAGCGACTTGCGCAAACGCGCTTTGACCCAGCCCGACGCGGCGCTGGCCGACGTGCTGCTGCACCCCGAATTCGGCTACTGGGTCAGCCTGTCGAAAGAGTTTCGCGTGCGCGCCATAGAAGCCGGCTACCGCGACACGATGGCGGCTGCGGCGCGCCTCAAGGCGCTGCACGCGGCTTGACTGCTGCTTCGGGCGCTGCATGCGGCTTGACTGCTGCTTCGGGCGCTGCACGCGGCTTGACTTCTGCTTCAGGCGCTGCACGCGGCCTGAGTTCTGCGGCGATGGTCTCGGCCAGCCGCCACAGCGCCAGGCGGTGGGCAGCGGCGATGGCATCGGGCTCGACGCTGGTCAGCGCCGCGCTGAGCGTGTCGACACGCACGGTGGGTAAAGCGCCAGGCGCGGCCAGCGACCACCGAGCTTGCAACTGCACCGCATTGCGCGCGGCGTCGACTTGCAGCGCCAGCACCTCCACGCGCAACATCCGCTGCACCACCACGCCGCCGGGCAATGACGTACCCCAGACCTGCGCTGCGCCCAGCAGCGCCGACAAGTCCTGGCGCAAGACACGCGGCACGGCGTCGCGCAGCGGTTCGGCCCAGCGGTGGCTGGACAGCGCTTGCAGCCCAGCCTGGCCTTGCGGCAACAGCAAGGCGTCGCGTTCCAACACTTCGGGCAGCGTCAACGACAGCAGCTGCAGCACGGGGGCACCTGCCACGGCTTGAACTGGCGCCGGTGGCTCAGAGCGCAGTTGATAGAGCTGCGCGGGCGGCCCTGGACTGGCACAGGCAGTGAGCAGGACCAGCGCAAAGATGATCGACCCATGGCGAGGTTTCAAGACCGGCTCCAAAATCATGTTCATGTGCGTGTTCATGCGCATGTTCAAGCGCGGGTTCAAGCACCTGTTCAAGCGCGTGTTCATGTCAAGGCGCCAGCGTGCGGCCGCGTATCAGCGACTGCGGCTGTTGCTCAATCTGGTCGGCCAGTTCACGCACCGCACGCGCCGCGCGTGAGACATCGCCCATCGCCCGCTGCACGCTTTGTACGCTGCACGATTCGTCGCCCGTGGCCGCGCGCAGCGCCGCCGCGCTGCGGCCCAGTTCATCGGCCGCTTGCTGCACGCTGTTGAGCACCGGTGAGCCGGGTGTCAACAGCGTTTCGGCGCGGCCTGCGGCAGCGCCGATGCGGTCGGCGGCGCCTGTCACTCGGTCAGCCGCGCCGCCCACGCGGCCAGAGGCATCGCCAGCTTGGCGCAGCGTGCCTTGCGCGGCGTCGGCCAAGGCCGGCACCCGTTTGTCCAGCGACGCTGCCAGCCGCGCCAACGCGGCCGAGGCTTGCGCCAATTCAGCCAGCGTCTGCTTGATCTCGGGCCCCGCCACGAGGCCGCGCGCCGCTGCCAGCGTGGCGCCCAGGTCTTGCGACATGCGCGTGATGTCGACACGGTCCAGCTGTTCTTGCAGGCTTTGAAAGCGCGTCAGTGTGGTCGGGATTTCCACCAGACCGGCGGCA
>JANNEX010000109.1:0-7849 GCA_031379155.1 Rubrivivax sp. | reverse complement strand
CAGGTCGTCCACCCACAGTCCCACATGGTTGAGCGGGGTGGTGTGCACGGCCGGCTTTTTGTCGGGGTCCAGCGGTTGCATCAGGTCCACTTCAATCGCATGCAGTCCTTGGCCCAGCGCGCAGATGTCTTCGTCGACGTTTTCACGTTCGCTGACGAAACTGCCCTTCACGCTCAGGCCCAGCATGTCCACCCACAACGCTCTCAGCCGCTGTTTGTCAGGCCCGCCAATGGCAATTTGCTGCAAGCCCAAGATGCGAAAGGGTTTGTCCATGTTCAGGCAAAACTCAAGATGGGTTGATCGACGGCCAGGCTCTCGCCCTTGATGGCCAGCACTTCAGCCACCGTGCCGTCTTGCGTGGCGGTGAGGATGTTTTCCATCTTCATGGCCTCGATCACCGCCAACCTTTCACCGGCCAACACTTTCTGCCCGGGCTGCACGTTGATGTCGGCCAACAGACCTGGCATGGGCGAGAGCAAGAACTTGCTCAGGTCGGGCGGCGTCTTGTGGGGCATCAGCCTGAACAGCTCGGCCGCGCGTGGCAGCAGCACCAGGGTTTCAATTTGCGCGCCGTTGTGCGAGACGCGAATGCCCAGCGGGTTCTTCACACCACTGCGTTCCACCTGCGCCGTGAAAGGCTTGCCGTTGTGGGTGCCCGTCATCAAGATGTCGCCCAGCTTGGTGGTGCTTTGAATGGCGAAGTGGCGCTCACCAATCACCACATCGGCCTTGCCCGATACCGGCTCAAAGGCGTCAATGCGCACCGGGTGATGGGTCTGCGCGCCGCCCGCACCCAACACCACCACCACCAGGTCGGGCAAAGACTTCACACCATGCCCCGGCAACTGTCCGCTGATGCCGGCTGAACGTTCGCGCGCCTTGCGCCGCACAAAGGCGGCCAGTGCCACCAGGAAAAGCGGGTCGTCATGCGCCACATCAGTCGCGCTGAAACCCTTGCTGTAATGCTCGGCAATGAAGCCGGTGTTGAAGTCGCCCTCAGCAAACTTGGGGTGGGCCAGCAACGCGGCCTGGAAGGGGATGTTGCTGCTGATGCCACGAATGACAAAGCCGTTGAGCGCTTCGCGCATGCGCGTGATGGCTTCAGTGCGGTCACGCCCGTGCACGATGAGCTTGGCGATCATCGAGTCATAAAACATAGGAATCTCGCCACCTTCGTAGACACCCGTGTCCACGCGCACACCCCCTTCTTCAGGCATGGGCGCCGCCGCTTCCATGCTGGTGGGCGGAGGTGCATAACGCACCAAACGGCCGGTAGACGGCAGAAAATTGCGGAAAGGATCTTCGGCGTTGATGCGGCATTCCATGGCCCAGCCCTTGCGCTGCACTTCTTGCTGCGTCAGCGGCAGTTTTTCGCCGGCCGCGACGCGGATCATCAACTCCACCAGGTCCAGCCCGGTGATGCATTCGGTCACCGGGTGCTCCACTTGCAGCCGTGTGTTCATCTCCAGGAAATAAAAGCTCTGGTCCTTGCCAACGACAAACTCCACCGTGCCCGCGCTTTGGTAATTCACCGCCCTGGCCAATTGCACGGCCTGCGCGCCCATGGCCTGGCGCGTGGCGTCGCTGATGAAAGGTGAAGGCGCTTCTTCAATCACCTTTTGGTGGCGGCGCTGGATGCTGCATTCGCGCTCGTTCAGGAAGATGATGTTGCCGTGGGCGTCACCCAGCACTTGAATTTCAATGTGGCGTGGGCTTTCGACAAACTTCTCGATGAACACACGGTCGTCGCCAAAACTGTTTTTGGCTTCATTGCGGCAACTGCTGAAACCCTCAAACGCTTCCTTGTCGTTGAAGGCCACGCGCAGGCCTTTGCCGCCGCCACCGGCACTGGCCTTGATCATCACCGGGTAGCCAATGTCCTTGGCGATCGTTACCGCCTGTTCTGGCGACTGAATGGCTTCGTTCCAACCCGGAATGGTGTTGACCTTGGCTGCCAGTGCCAATTTCTTGGACGCGATCTTGTCGCCCATGGCCGCAATGCTGGCGTGTTTGGGGCCAATGAAGACGATGCCTTCTTCTTCCACGCGCCGCGCAAAGTTTTCGTTTTCGCTGAGGAAGCCGTAGCCCGGGTGCACGGCCTGCGCGCCCGTTTGTTTGCAGGCGGCAATGATCTTGTCGGCCACCAGGTAACTCTCACGCGATGGCGCTGGGCCCAGCAGCACGGCTTCGTCGGCCAGGCCCACGTGGCGCGCGTCTTTGTCGGCTTCGGAGTAAACCGCCACCGTGGCTATGCCCATTTTCTTGGCGGTCTTGATGACGCGGCAGGCAATTTCCCCGCGGTTGGCAATGAGGATCTTGGTAAACATTTTGGTCGCCCCCACCATCACAGAGGAATATTGCCGTGCTTGCGCCACGGGTTCTCCAGCTTCTTGTCTTTGAGCATCGCCAGTGACCGGCAGATGCGCTTTCGAGTTTCGTGCGGCTGAATCACGTCGTCAATAAAGCCGCGCGCGCCCGCCACAAAGGGGTTGGCAAAACGCGCTTTGTATTCAGCTTCACGCGCCGCCAGCTTGGTCGGGTCGCCTTTGTCTTCACGAAAGATGATCTCCACCGCGCCCTTGGCTCCCATCACCGCAATTTCAGCGTTAGGCCAGGCAAAGTTCACGTCGCCGCGCAGGTGTTTGCTGGCCATCACGTCATAGGCACCGCCATAGGCTTTGCGCGTGATCACCGTCACCTTGGGCACCGTGCACTCGGCGTAGGCGTACAGCAACTTGGCGCCGTGTTTGATGATGCCACCGTACTCCTGGCTGGTGCCCGGCATGAAACCCGGCACATCGACGAAGGTGATCACCGGTATGCCAAAGGCATCACAAAAGCGCACGAAGCGCGCGGCCTTGATGCTGCTCTTGATGTCCAGGCAACCGGCCAGCACCTGCGGGTTGTTGGCCACGATGCCAACGCTGCGCCCGGCCATGCGCGCCATGCCGATGACGATGTTCTTGGCGTAGTCGGGTTGCAGCTCAAAGAAGTCACCGTCGTCCACGGTCTTGAGGATCAGCTCTTTGATGTCGTAGGGCTTGTTCGGGTTCTCGGGCACCAGCGTGTCCAGCGACAGGTCCAGCCGCTCTGCAGGGTCGCCACTGGGGCGCACGGGCACGCCGTCGTGGTTGTTCAGCGGCAGGTAGTTGAAGAAGCGCCGCATCATCAGCAGCGCTTCCACGTCGTTCTCAAACGCCAGGTCGGCCACGCCGCTTTTGCTGGTGTGGGTGGCGGCACCACCCAGCTCTTCGGCGGTGACTTCTTCGTGCGTCACGGTCTTCACCACCTCGGGCCCGGTGACAAACATGTAGCTGCTGTCTTTGACCATGAAGATGAAGTCGGTCATGGCCGGCGAATACACCGCACCACCCGCGCAGGGCCCCATGATCAGGCTGATTTGCGGGATGACGCCGCTGGCCAGCACGTTGCGCTGGAAGACATCGGCATAACCGCCCAGCGAAGCCACACCTTCCTGGATGCGCGCGCCGCCGCTGTCGTTGATGCCAATGACCGGCGCGCCCACCTTCATGGCCTGGTCCATGACCTTGCAGATTTTCTCGGCATGCGCTTCGCTTAGAGCGCCGCCAAAGACCGTGAAGTCCTGGCTGTACACAAACACCAGGCGGCCGTTGATCATGCCGTAGCCGGTGACGACGCCGTCGCCGGGGATCTTGTTGTCTTGCATGCCGAAGTCGGTGCAACGATGCTCGACGAACATATCCCACTCTTCGAAGGTGCCTTCGTCGAGCAGCAGCTCCAAACGTTCTCGCGCGGTGAGTTTGCCTTTGGCATGCTGTGACGCGATGCGCTTGGCGCCGCCGCCTTGGCGCGCGGCAGCGCGTTTGGTTTCAAGCTGTTCGTTGATGTCGTGCATGGTCTTTCTCGCTCACTTCTTCAAGTCAATTCGTCAAGTCAGTTCATCAGGTCCAACAAACGCCGCGCAGCCACTGAGGCGGCCAGCTGGCCCTGTCTCACAGCGTCAGATAGGGCAGGCAGCGCCGCGCGCACAGCAGGGTGCTGCGCAAAGCTCTGGCGCAAGCCGGCTTCAATGCGTTCCCACATCCAGGCCTGGTCTTGTTGGTGGCGGCGTGCCGCAAAGGCGCCGCTGCTTTGTTGCGCTTTACGAAAGGTGCTAACGGTTTGCCAGAACTCGGGCAGCCCCGTGCCTTTGAGCGCGCTGAGTTGCATCACTGCGGTGGAGACATGGCTGTGCGGCCCCAGAAAACGCAAGGCGCTGCCAACCTGCGCGCGGGCCCGCGTGGCAGCCGCTTCGTCCAGGTCGGCCTTGTTGATGAGCACCAGATCGGCCAGTTCCATCACGCCCTTCTTGATGGCCTGCAAGTCGTCGCCGGCGTTGGGCAATTGCATCAGCACAAACATGTCGCTCATTTGCGCCACCGCCGTTTCGCTTTGGCCCACGCCGACGGTCTCAATGATGACGACATCAAAACCTGCGGCCTCGCACACCAGCAAGGCTTCACGCGTTTTTTCGGCCACGCCGCCTAACGTGCCGCTGGCGGGGCTGGGGCGTATATAGGCGCGCTCATGCACGCTGAGCCTTTCCATGCGGGTTTTGTCGCCCAGGATGCTGCCGCCGCTGAGGCTGCTGCTGGGGTCGACCGCGAGCACCGCGACGCGCTGGCCCTTCTCGATCAACCACAAGCCTAACGCCTCAATGAAGGTGCTTTTGCCGACGCCGGGCACACCGCTCAGACCCAGGCGAAAGCTCTTGCCGGTGTGGGGCAGCAGCGTGTTCAGCAGGGCATCGGCACGCGCGCGGTGGTCAGCGCGTGTGGACTCCATCAGCGTGATGGCCTTGGCCATGGCGCGGCGTTGTGCCGGGCCCGGTGCGGCCAGCACGGCGTTGGCCAGGGCCTGGTCTGTCGCAGGCAGTGGGGCCACGTCGGTCATGGGCTGGCCCAACCTGGCGTTTGTTCAAGACCCGCAAAGCGCGCGGCGTTGCGCCAGGCCGGTGGTGCTTCACAGGTCGCCCACCACTCATCGGCAGCGGCAATGCGGCCATGGCGCACACGCGTCAGGCTTTGCGCCAAGAAGCAGCCTGGTGGATGGTCCACCTGAACCAGGGCCAACACACGCCCGTCTTGCAGCGCATGCAGTTGTTGCACATGCACGGTCCAGCCTTCGGGGTACTCGGCGTTGACGCGCACGAAGGCTTCAGCATTCAGCGTTTCGCCACTGGCCCACCAGCGCACACGGGCATCGTCGTGCAGCAGCGCGCGCATGCCCGCCCAATTGCGCGCCTGCACACAGGCCCACAAGTCGCGCACCACCTGCAAGGGGCTGGCGCAGGGCGCGCGGCGGTAGTCGATGTCAAAGTCACTGCGGCTGACTTCCACCAAGCCGTGGCGTTGATAAAAGCGGTTGGAATCACTGCCCTGCAAGGCCGCCAGCTCCAGCGGCTGTTGGCGCAAGTCGGCTGTAGAGCAAGCCCAGTCCATGACCCAGGCGCCTATGCCCTGATTTTGGAAGTTAGGCTCGATGTAGAGGTGGTCCATGCGCAAGGCGCCGGGCTTGGGGCGCAGTGTGACGCAGCCCACACGCTGGCTCACGCCGTCGGCGTCCAGCGCGATGTGCTGCATGTGTTCAGCCATGAAGCTGCTGGCAAAACGTTCACGCGCGCGCGCTGGGTCGAATCGTCCCAAAGCTTCCAGGCTGGGCTGCATGGCGCGGATGCGCAGGGCTAACAGCGACTCAAAGTCGGCAGCGGCCACGCTCTGCAAGTGCAGCGCCGCATCCCATTCAGGCTGCAAGCTCAAGCTTGCGCCGCCCTGATCTGTTCCAGCACGTCTTTGGCACTGACCGGAATCGGCGTGCCGGGGCCGTAGATGCCTTTCACGCCCGCGTCGTAGAGGAAGTCATAGTCCTGCTGCGGAATGACACCGCCCACAAACACGATGATGTCGTTGGCCCCCTGGTCCTTCAGTGACTGGATGATGGCCGGCACCAGCGTCTTGTGCCCAGCAGCCAAGCTGCTGACGCCGACGGCGTGCACGTCGTTTTCAATTGCCTGGCGCGCGCACTCTTCGGGGGTTTGAAAGAGCGGCCCTATGTCGACGTCAAAGCCCAGGTCGGCGAAGGCCGTAGCCACCACCTTGGCGCCACGGTCGTGACCGTCCTGGCCCAGCTTGGCGATCATCACGCGCGGCCGGCGGCCCTGGTCTTCACCAAAGGCCGCAATCTCGGCCTTGAGCTTGTCCCAACCTTCGGCGGAATCGTAGGCGGCTGCATACACACCGGTCACCTTTTGGATGTCGGCGCGGTGGCGCCCAAAGACTCGTTCCAGCGCGTCGCTGACTTCGCCCACGGTGGCGCGCGCGCGCACGGCGTCGATGCTCAGCGCCAACAGGTTGCCGCTGCCGTTGCGTGCGGCTTCAGTCAGCGCGGCCAGCAAGGCTTGCACCTTGGCGCCGTCACGTGTGGCACGAATTTTTTGCAGGCGCGCGATCTGGCCTTCACGCACCTTGACATTGTCCACGTCGCGTATTTCCAGCGCATCGGCCTTGGCCAGTTTGTATTTGTTGACGCCCACGATGACGTCTTTGCCACTGTCGATGCGCGCTTGTTTTTCTGCCGCGCTGGCTTCTATCTTCAGCTTGGCCCAGCCCGAATCCACGGCCTGGGTCATGCCGCCCAGCGAGCGCACTTCTTCAATGATGGCCCAGGCCTTGTCAGCCATTTCTTGCGTTAGCGACTCCATCATGTAGCTGCCCGCCCAGGGGTCCACCACATGCGTGATGTGCGCCTCTTCCTGGATGATGAGCTGCGTGTTGCGCGCAATGCGCGCGCTGAATTCGGTGGGCAGCGCTATTGCTTCGTCGAAGCTATTGGTGTGCAGGCTTTGGGTGCCACCAAACACGGCGGCCATGGCTTCGATGGTGGTGCGCACGACGTTGTTGTAGGGGTCTTGCTCGGTCAGGCTCCAGCCGCTGGTTTGGCAGTGTGTGCGCAACATCAGGCTCTTGGGGTTGCCGGCCTTGAAGCCTTTCATGATGCGTGTCCACAGCAAGCGCGCCGCGCGCATCTTGGCCACTTCCAGATAGAAGTTCATGCCTATGGCCCAGAAGAAGCTCAGGCGCGGCGCAAAGTCGTCAACATCCAGGCCCTTGTTGATGGCTGTCTTCACGTACTCGGCGCCATCAGCCAGCGTGAAAGCCAGCTCCAGCGCCTGGTTGGCGCCGGCTTCTTGCATGTGATAGCCGCTGATGCTGATGCTGTTGAACTTGGGCATGAAGCGGGCCGTGTGCTCAATGATGTCGGCCACGATGCGCATGCTGGGCTGCGGCGGGTAGATGTAGGTGTTGCGCACCATGAACTCTTTGAGGATGTCGTTCTGGATCGTGCCGCTGAGTTGCACCTGCGAAACGCCCTGCTCTTCAGCCGCCACCACATAGCCCGCCAGCACCGGCAGCACGGCGCCGTTCATGGTCATGCTGACGCTGACTTTGTCGAGCGGGATGCCGTCGAAGAGGATCTTCATGTCTTCGACGCTGTCGATGGCCACGCCGGCTTTGCCCACGTCTCCGGTGACACGTGGGTGGTCGCTGTCGTAGCCACGGTGGGTGGCCAAGTCAAACGCCACGCTCACACCTTGGCCGCCGGCAGCGAGGGCCTGGCGATAAAAGGCGTTGCTGTCTTCGGCCGTGGAAAAGCCCGCGTATTGGCGGATGGTCCAGGGCCGCACCGCGTACATCGTGGCCTGCGGGCCGCGGATGAAGGGCTCGAAGCCGGGCAAGGTGTTGGCGTGCGGCAGCGCCGCGACATCAGCCGCCGTGTACAGCGGCTTGACGGTGATGCCTTCGGGCGTGGTCCAGTTCAATGCCGCCAC
>JANNEX010000095.1:0-2392 GCA_031379155.1 Rubrivivax sp. | reverse complement strand
CGGCTGTCGCCGGCAATGAACAGGGCGTTGAAGTCTTCCACCCATTCCCACACCAGGCCGTGCAGGTCACTCACGCCGTAGCTGTTGGCGCTGCCGCCCACGGCGGGCAGCACGGCGGCGTTGGGCCGTGAATACCAACTCAGGATTTGCGCGCGCCACTGCGGGTCAGCACGCGCGTCGCGCCGGGTTTCGTCAGCGGCTGCGGCGTATTCCCATTCCAGCCAGGTGGGCAGGCGCGCGCCTTCGCTGTCGCAAAAGGCTTTGGCAGCAAACCAGCTGACGTTGACCTGCGGGCGCTCTTGTGCCTGTGGTGCGCTGGCGCTGCGCCAGTCGATGAGGTAGCGCGCGTCGGCAAACACCGCTGGCACACGCGTGCGCTGCCACTGCGGGTGGGCCGACACAAAGGCCTGGAATTCGGCCGTGGAGACCGGTGTGCGGCGCAGGCGAAAGGGCGCGATGTCCACCGCTTGCGCCGAGCCTGGCGTGTTGCCCTGCGGCAGCACGCTGATGAAGCTGGCGCCGGGCAGGGCCACGTAGTCTGCATTGCTCGATGCCGCAGATGCCGGCAGCGACCAGGATACCGCCAGCAAGCCCGCACTCAAGCTCACGCACAGCTTGCGCGCCGCGCCCATCTCAATGGCCCGGCGCTTTGGCCGGCGCGGCGGCCGCGCGCTGCTTCTTCACCTCGTCGGTGATGATACGCCCACCCGGATTGCCCCAACTGTTGAGGACATAGGTCAGGATGTTGGCCACCTCGTCGTCGCCCAGCTGGTTCATGGGCGGCATGACTGAGTCGTAGTCCTGGCCATTGACCTTGAGCTTGCCGCTCAGCCCACGCAAGACCACGTCGATGCTGCGCTTGCTCTCACCCGTCAGAAAGTCGGACTTGGCCAGCGGCGGGAAGACACCGCCCAAGCCCGCACCGTTGGCCTGGTGGCAGACCGAACAAGTGCCGGCAAACAAAGCCTGCCCGGCTTGCACCTGCTCTTGCAGACTGAGCGTGCCGCTGGCGGCAGAGGCCGTGGCGCGGCTCACCGCGTCCAGGTTGGGTCCGGCGCGGTCGCCCAGGTAGACGCTGTCAAGCTCTTTGCCCGAATAGATGGTTTTGTCTTCGGGTCCGTCGACCTTCAGGATGGCCAGCGCACCTTTGTTGAAGGCACGGAAGATCGAGTGGTCGACGATCACATAGCTGCCTGGCACGCGGGTGCGAAATTCAGCGATGGCGGCACCACCGGCCGGGATCAGCGTGGTCTGCACATTGGTCTGCGCGCTGCTGCCGCCTTCAAAGCGCACCTTGTCAAAGATGGCGCCGATGACGTGAAAGCTGGACACCAAATTGGGCCCGCCGTTGCCCACAAAAAGCCGCACGGTTTCATTCACCTTGGCCTTGAGTGCCTTGTCGCCCGTGAGTGCGCCTTCGGCGCCGTTGAACAGCACATAGGTGGCGTTTTCGGCAATCGCTTTTTCCATATCGAAGGGCTGGCTGCCCTTTTCGCGGTACTTGCCGGTGGTGTAGAAATCGCCCTGCATCACGTAGTACTCGTGGTCCACCTTGGGCAGGCCTTGCGGCGGCTCCACCAGGATCAGCCCGTACATGCCGTTGGCCACGTGCATGCCCACCGGTGCAGTGGCGCAGTGGTAGACGTAGATGCCTTCGTTGTGCGCTTTGTACGTGATCTGTGAAGCTTGGCCCGGCGCCGTGAAACTGGACGCCGCGCCGCCGCCCGGGCCGGTGACGCCGTGCAGGTCTATGTTGTGCGGCATCTTGCTGCTGGGGTGGTTCTTGAGGTGGAACTCCACCGTGTCGCCCTGACGCACGCGAATGAAACTGCCTGGCACGGTGCCGCCAAAAGTCCAGAAAGTGTAGCTCACGCCTTCAGAGATGGGCATCTCTTTTTCAATCACCTCCAACTCGACGATGACCTTGGCCGGGTAGTTTCGGCCGGTGGGCGGCGGCACCTGTGGCGGGCTGGTCAACACGGCGCGTATGGGCGCGCCGCGCGGCGGGCCCAAGTCGCCCGGGCTGCGCGGAGCAGACAGCACCCACAGGGGGGCCAGGCACAAGGTGATGAGGCCCAGGCGTTGCACCCGGTTCAGCAGGTGCTTCAGGGGTCGCGTCTTGCGCATGGCTTTTGTCTCCGGCAAGCGGGGTGCTTGGCGGAGCCACGCTAAACGTGCTCAGCCCGGTGGGCCTTGATCCATCTCAAAGCTTCAGGTGAAGTCGAAGTCGCTGAACTTCTGGCTCGCCACGGCACGCACGTACTCAGGCGTGAAGCCCGGGAAGATGGCAATCACCTTGCCGCTGTCTGCCCGGTACCAGCTGCGGCACTGGCCCCACACCGACGGGCCCAGCCTGTCTTGCAGGCCCTGGTTGTAGGCCTGCATAACGTCT
>JANNEX010000093.1:0-2270 GCA_031379155.1 Rubrivivax sp. | reverse complement strand
TCACCGCGTCTTGCATCTGTGAATAGCCTTGCACCTTGCTGATGCCTATGCTCGAGCCTTCACGCGGCGGCTTGACGATGAGCGGCAGGCCCAGCGTGTCGGGCACGGCGTTGACCTGCGCGCGGGCCTGGCCATCGGGCGCCAGCCACACCCATTGCGGCGTGGGCAAGTTTTCTGACTGCCACACACGTTTGGTCATGACCTTGTCCATGGCGATGGCGCTGGCCATGACGCCGCTGCCGGTGTAGGGCAGGCCCAGCAATTCCAGCGCGCCTTGCACGGTGCCGTCTTCGCCGTGGCGGCCGTGCAAGGCGATGAAAACGCGGTTGAAGCCTTCGCGTTTCAGGTCTGACAGATCGCGCTCGGCGGGGTCGAAGGCGTGCGCATCCACGCCCTGGCTTTGCAATGCCGCCAGCACGCCGCTGCCCGACATCAGCGACACGGCGCGTTCTGCGCTGCTGCCGCCTTGCAGCACGGCCACCTTGCCCAGTGTCTTGACGTCGCTGTTCATGTGGCAGCAGCACAGAGTTGCAGCACTTGCTGCGGCACGGCGGCGATGGAGCCGGCGCCCATGGTGATGACGATGTCCTGGTTCTTGGCTTGCGCAGCGATGGCTTGCGCCATGGCACTGATGTCGCCCACGAAGAGCGGCTGCACTTTGCTGTGCGCGCCCAAGGCTTGCGCAAGGGCCAAACCCGTGGCGCCTGCGATGGGTGTTTCGCCAGCGGGATAAACGTCGCTGAGCAACACCGCATCAGCCTTGCTCATCACCGCCACAAAGTCGTCGAAGCAGTCGCGCGTGCGGCTGTAGCGGTGCGGCTGGAAGGCCAGCACCAGGCGCTGCGACGCAAAGGCGCCGCGTGCGGCGGCGATGACGGCGGCCATCTCCACGGGGTGGTGGCCGTAGTCGTCGATGAGGGTGAAGCTGCCACCGTCTTTGCAACGCAATGACCCGTGGCGTTGGAAGCGGCGGCCGACACCACCGAAGTGTTCCAGCGCAATGGCGATGGGCTCATCCGCCACATCAAGTTCACGCGCCACGGCGATGGCCGCCAGCGCGTTTTGCACGTTGTGAACTCCTGCCAGATTCAGCGTTAGGTTCAAGTCGGCACGACCCGCCTGCTGCGCCACAAAGCGCATCTGGCCACCGGCCAAGGCTTGCACTTGCACCGCGCGCAGGTCGGCACCTTCGTGCAGGCCGTAAGTGATCAGCGGGCGCTGCAAGCGCGGCAGCACGGCTTGCACACCCGCATCGTCACTGCACAGCACGGCGCGGCCGTAGAAAGGCAGGCGGTGGATGAAGTCGACAAAGGCACCTTGCAGCCGCGCCAGGTCGTGGCCGTAGGTTTCCATGTGGTCGGCGTCGATGTTGGTCACCACGCTGATCACGGGGCTCAGGTGCAAGAAGCTGGCGTCGCTTTCATCGGCCTCGACCACGATGGTGTCGCCCGCACCCAGGCGGCTGTTGGCACCGGCGCTCATCAGGTCGGCGCCGGGCCGCCCCAAGGCGGCCTGCTCCCCTTGGGGGACGGACGCCGCTTGCGGCGGCCTAGGGGCCAACATCGTTCCGCCAATGACGAAAGTGGGGTCGAGGCCGGCTTGTGCCAGCACACTGGCCACCAGCGACGTGGTGGTGGTCTTGCCATGCGTGCCGGCAATCGCTATGCCCTGTTTGAAGCGCATCAACTCGGCCAACAACACGGCGCGCGCCACCCCTGGCACACGGGCGGCGCGCGCGGCCAGCACCTCAGGGTTGTCGGCCTTCACCGCCGTGCTGGTGACCACGGCCTGCGCGCCGGCAATGTGCTCTGCGCGGTGGCCGATGAAGACCTTCACGCCCAGCGTGGCCAAGCGGCGTGTGACGGCGCTGTCGCTCTGGTCAGAGCCCGACACACGGTAACCCTGGCCTTGCAGCACTTCGGCAATGGCACTCATGCCAGCGCCGCCAATGCCGACAAAGTGGATGTGCTTGATGGCGTGTTTCATGCGCGCGCCACCAGCTTTTCGATCTCGTCGGCGACACGCGCAGCAGCCTTGGGCTTGGCCAGCGCGCGGGCTTTGATGGCCATGGCCAGCAGGCCTTCGCGCGTCAGGCTGCGCAAGATATCGGCCAGCCTTTGCGCCGTCAATTCCGTCTGCGGCAGGTGCAGCGCAGCGCCCTGAGCGGCCAGCCACTGCGCGTTGTCTCGCTGGTGTGAGGTGGTGCTGACAATGAGCGGCACGAGAATAGCTGGCACACCGGCCGCGCACAACTCACTCACGGTGATGGC
>JANNEX010000061.1:0-4542 GCA_031379155.1 Rubrivivax sp. | reverse complement strand
TTGATCGCCTCAAGCACCTTGGCCAGCGGCAGCGTGCCTTCGTCGGCCAGTGACTTGAGTGAGGCCACCACGATGTAGTGCCGGTTGATCTCAAAGTGCTCACGCAGCTTGCTGCGGAAATCACTGCGGCCAAAGCCGTCGGTGCCCAGCACCTTGTAGCTGCGGCTGGCACCCTTGTCGCGCGGCATGAAGGCGCGAATCTGCTCGGCGTAGTTTTTCATGTAGTCAGTGGACGCTATCACCGGCCCGGCATAAGGGCCGAGTTGTTGGGCCACAAAAGAAACACGCGCCGGCTCGGTGGGGTGCAGCAGGTTCCAGCGTTCGCAGTCCTGGCCGTCGCGCGCCAGCTCGTTAAAGCTAGGGCAGCTCCAGACGTTGGCGGCCACGCCCCAGTCGGCTTCCAGTAGCTTTTTGGCTTCCATGCTTTCGCGCAGGATCGTGCCACTGCCCAGCAGGTTCACGCGCGGTGTCTTTTTGGGGCCTTCTTGCAGCAGGTACATGCCCTTCAAGATCTGCTCTTCAGTGCCGGGTTTGAGCCCAGGCATAGCGTAGTTTTCGTTGAGCAGCGTGATGTAGAAATAGACGTTGTCCTGCTTTTCCACCATGCGTTTGAGGCCATGGTGGATGATCACCCCCACCTCGTGCGCAAAGCTCGGGTCGTAAGAGATGCAGTTCGGGATCGTGCCGGCCAGGATGTGACTGTGGCCGTCTTCGTGTTGCAGGCCTTCGCCGTTAAGCGTCGTGCGCCCGCTGGTGCCGCCCAGCAAGAAGCCGCGGGCTTGCATATCACCTGCGGCCCAGGCCATGTCGCCCACGCGCTGGAAGCCGAACATCGAGTAGTAGATGTAGAACGGCACCATGATGCGGTTGTTGGTGCTGTAGCTCGTGGCCGCCGCAATCCAGCTGCCCATGCCGCCGGCTTCGTTGATGCCTTCTTGCAAGATCTGGCCGTTGACCGTCTCTTTGTAGTACATGACCTGGTCTTTATCGACCGGCGTGTACTTCTGGCCTTCGGGGTTGTAGATGCCGATCTGGCGAAACAGCCCTTCCATGCCAAAGGTGCGCGCTTCGTCGACCAAGATGGGCACGACACGTGGGCCCAGTGCCGGGTCGCGCAGCAGTTGCGTCAAGAAACGCACGTAGGCTTGAGTGGTGCTGATCTCGCGCCCTTCGGCGGTGGGTTCCAGCACGGCCTTGAAGGTCTCCAGCGGCGGAATGGTGAAGCTCTCATCGGCCTTGGCGCGGCGCTTGGGCAAGTAGCCGCCCAGGGCCCTTCGGCGCTCGTGCAGATACTTCATTTCCGGCGTGTCGTCGCTGGGCTTGTAGAAAGGTATTTCTGCCAGCTTGCTGTCGGGGATGGGGATGTTGAAGCGGTCGCGGAAAAAGCGCAGGTCGTCGTCACTCAGTTTCTTGGCCTGGTGCGCGGTGTTCTTGCCTTCACCGGCGCTGCCCATGCCCCAGCCTTTGACCGTTTTCACCAGCAGCACGGTGGGCTGACCTTGGCTGTTATTGGCGCGGTGGAAAGCGGCGTAGACCTTTTGTGCATCGTGCCCGCCACGGCGCAGGCCCCAGATGTCGGCGTCGCTCATCTTGGCCACCATCTCCAGCGTGCGCGGGTCGCGGCCGAAGAAGTTCTTGCGCACGAAGGCACCGTCATTGGCCTTGAAGGCCTGGTAGTCGCCGTCCAGCGTGTCCATCATGATCTTGCGCAGGGCGCCGTCCTTGTCGCGCGCCAACAGGCCATCCCACTCTTTGCCCCAGATGAGCTTGATGACGCTCCAGCCGGCGCCGCGAAATTCGCCTTCCAGCTCTTGAATGATCTTGCCGTTGCCACGCACCGGGCCGTCCAGGCGCTGCAAGTTGCAGTTGACGACAAAGACCAGGTTGTCGAGCTTTTCGCGCGCCGCCAGGCCGATGGCGCCCAGGCTTTCTGGCTCGTCCATTTCACCGTCGCCGCAGAACACCCAGACCTTGCGGTTGGCGGTGTCGGCAATGCCCCTTGCGTGCAGGTATTTCAGAAAGCGCGCCTGGTAGATGGCCATCAAAGGACCCAGGCCCATGGACACGGTGGGGAACTGCCAGAACTCGGGCATCAGCTTGGGATGCGGATAGCTGGACAGGCCCTTGCCGCCCACCTCTTGGCGGAAGTTGAGCATCTGGTCTTCGCTGATGCGGCCTTCCAAAAAAGCCCTTGCGTAGATGCCCGGGCTGCTGTGGCCTTGGATGTAGAGCAAGTCACCGCCGTGCGTCTTTCCACCATCCGCGCTCTCGGCATGCCAGAAGTGGTTGAAGCCGGCGGCAAACATGTGCGCCAGGCTGGCAAAGCTGCTGATGTGACCGCCCAGGTCGCCACCGTCGGCGGGGTGCAGGCGATTCGCCTTGACGACCAGCGCCATGGCGTTCCAGCGCATGTAGGCGCGCAGCCTGCCTTCCAGTTCCAGGTTGCCAGGGCTGTGCGCTTCGTCGGCCGGCTCGATGGTGTTGACGTAGCCGGTGTTGGCCGAAAACGGCATGTCGATGCTGTTTTGGCGCGCGTGCTCGAGCAATTGCTCCAGCAAGAAGTGCGCACGATCTGCGCCCTCGGCACCAATCACCGCTGACAAAGCGTCAAGCCATTCGCGGGTTTCCTGGGTGTCGGTGTCTTGTGCGGCTTGGCCAACCAAAGGCTGCGGCATTGCGGACATGCTTGTCTCCTGGAGAGGTCGTTTTTTCGGCTGGGCGGGAGTGTGTCACATCTCAAGCGAATTTCAAATAGTGCTTAGGCATTTTGTAATGTGGAATTGAGAGGGGCTTGAAGAAGGCGCCTGAAGCCCACCCGGATAATCCACTCCATGTCCAGCCCCCGACCACCACAGACCGCCACGGTAGCGCCCTTGCCCACCGCCACGCGCCTGTTCGGCCGTTGGTGGCGCAGCCAGTCGCCAGCGCGGCAAGACCGCTTCGCCACGCTGGGGCCTTTGCTGTCGGTGCTGCTGTTCCTGGCCGCCATCATTTCCGCCTTCTGGTACCTTCGCAACGAGGAAATCGAGCGCGAGACAGAGTCGGTCAAACGTGATACCGAAATCACGCAGCAGCAGATCGGCCTGCGCCTGATCCAGAACCAGGAAGCGCTGATCCGCATGGCGCGCGAGCTGGTGGCGCGTGACATCGACGCCGATGAGTTTTCGGGCCAGGCCTTGAGCTTCACGCGCGAGCGGCCCGAGATCACGCACATCACCTGGGTCGATGCACGCCGCAAACCCCGCGCCAGCCACTTGGCCTTCATGTACCCGGTGGGCGTTGACGGCAAATCCGCCGCCCTGAGCCTGCCGCAAGAAGGCCGCAACACCGAAGCCGAAGCCACTTTCCGCGCCGCGCGCGACACACGTTCCGGCGCCTACTCACGCGCCTTTGCCGACACCACGGGTGCGCAGGTGTTTCAGTTGCACATTCCGCTCATCGAGCGCGGTGCTTTTGCTGGCGCGGTGATTGCCGAGTACTCGGTCGAATCGTTGGTGCGCCACTTCGTCTCGGCCGACGTGTCACAGCGCCACACACTGTCCATCGTGAATGAACAGCAGCAGGTGCTGGCCTCTACCGTGGCCACACTGCCGGGCCAGGCCGGGCGGCGCGGCTCCATCGTCAGCGAGTCGCCATTGACGCCGGCCTTCAACGGCCTGCTGCTGCGCGGCCAAGGTTGGCGCACCAGCATTGGCCTCATCAGCAACACGCTGTTTTGGATGGTCGTGGCGCTGTCGGTGCTGACGGTGTGGATGCTTCTGGGCACCTGGCGCCACATGCGCCGGCGCAGCCAGATCCAAGGCGCGCTGGTACAAGAAACCAACTTTCGCCGCGCCATGGAAAACAGCATGCCCACGGGCATGCGCGCCATGGACAAAGACGGCCGCATCACCTACGTCAACGCCGCCTTTTGCCAGATGACGGGCCACTCCAGCGCCGAGTTGGTGGGCCGCAAACCGCCCTTCCCTTACTGGCCGCCCGACCGCATTGAAGAAAACGGCCGCCTGCTGCAACAAGAGTTGCAAGGCCGCAGCCCCGTCGGTGGCATCGAGGTGAAGGTGCAGCGCAAGGACGGCAGCGGCTTCGACGCGCGCATGTACGTCAGCCCCTTGATCGACCCCAAGGGCCAGCAGACCGGCTGGATGACGAGCATGACCAACATCACCGAGGCCAAGCGCATCCGCGACCAGCTCTCGGCCAGCCACGAGCGTTTCACCACCGTGCTCGAAGGGCTGGATGCGTCGGTGTCGGTGCTGTCGGTGCAGCAAGGCGAACTGTTGTTCGTCAACCGCAGCTACCGCCTGTGGTTCGGCGCCGATGCCAAGGGCCACACGCAGATGGCCGGCGGCGTGATCGCCGGGCCCTACAGCCCGCTCGACCGCGACGACGATGTCGACCCGCTGTCGGGCCTGCCGACGCAGGAACTCACCGACTCCGGTGCCAGCCCGCGCGAGGTCTACGTCGAGGGTTTGCAGAAGTGGTTCGACGTGCGCGCGCGCTACTTGCAGTGGACCGATGGCCGGCTGGCGCAAATGCTGATCG
>JANNEX010000012.1:0-4183 GCA_031379155.1 Rubrivivax sp. | reverse complement strand
GCCCGCGGCCAACGCGGCCGGCGTTCAATGAACGAGATCAACATGGTCCCCTTCATTGACGTGATGCTGGTGCTGCTCATCATCTTCATGGTCACCGCACCGCTCATCACCACGGGTGTGGTGGATTTGCCTTCGGTGGGCAGGAGCCAGCAGCGGCCACAAAGCGTGGTCGAAGTCATTGTCGGCAGCGACGACAAACTGCGCTTGAAGGTCGACGGGGCTGACGCTGAAAGTGTGCAGATAGGCCAGCTCGCGGCGAAAGTCAAAGCCAAGCAAGCGGGCAACGCCGACACGCCGGTGGTCATCAGCGCCGACAAGGCCGTGCGTTACGAGAGTGTCGTCAAGGTGATGGACACGCTGCAACGCGCCGGTGTGCGCCGCGTCGGGCTGTCGGTCAAACAAGCGTCTTGACGCGGCCATGGTGGCGGCGGCACTCAAACAAAGCTCGTTGCTGCCGCGCGCAGCCGGTGGCAACGCGCCCGGCGCCGCACTGGCGCTGCTGGTGCACGCCGGGCTCATCGTCGCGTTGACGGTGGGCGTTGACTGGCGCAGCCACCAGCCTGAAGTGGTCAGCGCTGAACTGTGGGCGGCCGTGCCACAAAGTGCCGCGCCGCCGCCCGTGGTGCAAGCACCGCCACCGCCACCGCCGCCACCCGTGCAGCGCGAACAAATCAGGCCCGACGCTGACATTGCCACCGAGCAAGAACGCAAGCGCGTGGCACAAGCAGAGCGCAAGAAGACAGAGCTAGAAGCCGAGGCCGAACGCAAGCGCAACCTGGACAAGAAAAAGGCCGACGATGAGCGCAAAAAGCGCGAGCAGGCCGAGGCTGAAGAAAAGGCGCAAGACGCACGCCTGGCCAACCAGCGCGAAGAGAACTTGCGCCGCATGATGGGCCAGGCCGGTGGCACGCCGGGGCAGACCGCACCCACCGGCACCGCAGCGCAGAACGCCGCGCCTTCAGCGTCTTATGCCGGCAAGGTCAAGGCCGCCGTGCGGCCTGAGATCGTCTTCACGGGCACGGTGGCGGGCAACGCCGCAGCCGAAGTGGAGGTCAGCGCAGCACCCGGCGGCAGCATCATTTCGCGCCGCCTCATCAAGAGCAGCGGCAACAAAGAATGGGACGAAGCCGTGCTGCGCGCCATCGACAAAACCCGCGCCATGCCGCGTGACACTGACGGGCGGGTGCCACCGTCGTTGATCATCTCTTTCAAGCAGAGCGAATAGCTTCAGCCCGCGCGGGTGGCAGCGTGTAGCGCGCCACAAAGCGCCGGTCGATGCGGTCTTTCCACCACCAGGCCCAGCGGCCTTGCAAGGCCAAGCCGCCCCAAGAGACGATAGCGCGGCGTTCACCGCAGCTGATGAGGTTGAGCGCACGCAGCGAAGGCTGGTGCGACTGCACTTGCCCACCGGCCACAAACCGGCGCAGGTTCAGCGCCAGCGCCGGCCCGGCGCGCACGGCGTAAACACCGCTGCGCGGATGGGGCAAGTCAGCGCGGCTGGCCACGTCGCCGACGGCAAACACATCGGAGTGCGAGGCGCTTTGCAGGCCCGCGCCCGTAGCCACAAAACCGCGCTCGTCGAGCTGCAGGCCACTGCCACGCAACCAGGCCGGCGCTTCGGCGCCAGTGGCCAGCACTGGCACGTCACAGGCCAGGCGTGCACCGCTGGACAGCAATACGGCGCCGGCTTCCAGGGCCTGGCACTGGTCTCGAAACACGGTGATGCGCCGCTGTGCCAACACACGCGCCACACGCTGCATGACACCCGGTGCATAACCGTCCAATGGATCGGGGCCGCCGGTGACCAAAGCCACGCGTGCGCGCTCTTCGCCACGCCCGGCCAGGCGGTACTCCAGGGCCAGCGCCAACTCCACCCCGGCAGCACCGCCGCCCACCACCACGACATCAAGCACCTGGCGCGCAGCCAGGTCGTACAGGCCTTCGAGCAGGCGCACAAAGTGCTCCATGGGCCGCACAAACAGGCCGTGTTCGCTTGCGCCGCTCATGCGGTCGCGGTCCATGGCCGCACCCGTGTCCAGCGACAGCACTTCGTAGTCCACGACCCGTCCGTCACCCAACGTGACCTGGCGTGCCGCCGCGTCCAGCTTCACCGCAGCGCCTGCCATGAAGTGCACACCAGCCGCTGCGGCCAGGGGCTGCAAGGCAATGGCGCAGTCGTCCACGCGGTAGTGGCCGGCCACCACACCGGGCACCATGCCCGAGTAGAGCTGGCGCGCAAATGGCGTGACCATCGCCACTTCGGCGCCCACCAGTGGCTCACGCGCCAGCGCTTGCAACACATGCACATGGGCGTGGCCACCACCCAGCAGCAAAAGGCGCTTTTTCATCGGGCCGGGGTCTGCCTCAAAAGGTCTGCCTCAAGATTCCGACTGGATGCACTTGCCGTTCCGACGGCATTTAGTCGTCCGAGCCGGCGTCCGGCGCACCTTCCATGCCGTCTTCAATTCGAAGTTGGATTGCCCTGGGGCTGCAAATCTTTAGGCGATGCCCGGCAACGTTGCCATTCATGGTCAAGAGCCCGCCGCTATTTCTGCCCTGACGCTTACCGTCAAATGTATGAAACTCAGTTGCTTCGTACTGGATGGCGCTTGCCAGATGAATCGCATCTGGGGTGCTGACAAACTTGATAGCGTCCTTTTTCTTGGACTTTTCTTGGAACGCTCGAATCTCGCCTGCCAAATCCATGATGCGGCTGTCGATCTGAAGTTCTAGGACATTCAATCCATCGAAGGCGCCGTCAAGTTTCTTCTTCTGAGATGGCGTGAGATCTAGGTCAAGAATCTCTGCCCGCCAGAGCACCGAAGTCATCAGGACAGCGTGCCCGCGATCCACCATTTCCAGAACCTCAGCTAAGCCAGACATTTCTAGTGGATTAGGCCGCTTCTCGTCTGTTAGCCACGCGATGAGCGGCGCCGTGTCCCAGTAGAATTTAAGTCTACCAACTGCCATCGCGAACTTGCTCAACGTACTCGGTTGAACTACTGCCTCGAAGTGCGCCGACGGCTATTCCTCGCAAGCTCGAAAGCCTGCCACTTTCGGTACGTTCCGGCAAGATTTCTATCCGAGAGACTTTGATAAGGTGAGGGAATTTCTCAGTCCTCTTGAAGTGCAACTCGCCAAATATACGAACTGCCCTCTTGACACCTGCCAACGCTTCACCAAGCATGCGCTCAGGAAACTGGCACTTGATACTGGTTGGCCCAACTACTGGGTAAACCTTGAACAGGTGCGGCTTTCTGTGCACATCAATTAGATCAAGGCTCCCCACTATTGAACCTAGCTCGAGTTGATCAGGACCAAGAATCTCATCCACCCTCATTTCGAGGTTTCGGGGAATTTCCATTGCCTCGTCGTCAAACTCCAGGGATACCTGCGCCAGCCGATTCCGCATTGGTCGAGCGAGCGCGCCGTAAGATTCCAACAATTCCAGGTCTGCGTCTCTAGGGCGCTTACCGCTGATGACAGTCTGAAGATCGCGGTTTAGCTTGGCAACCACACGGCGGCCATGCACGCCAGATGCCTTCAGTTTGGACACAGCTTCCACGACAAAGGTCGCTGGACTGTTCATCGAGATGCTAGTCACCTTGTAGTAAAGACTCGGAGACTTCTGTCCTGAAACGGCCACGTCCACTTGGTTCAAGGTGGCTCGAAGAGCGTTCAATTGATCCACGAGGTCGTTCAGGCGGATGCTTCCATCAGCCTCTTCTCCCTTGACCGTGATCTTGAACCGACTCGACTTCATGGCTGCGGCATTGCGCCCCTCGACCGTTTTGGCCTAGGAAGGGTAGCCGATTTCCAGGTCAACCGGGAAGGAGGAGCGGCATCGCACGTGTAGATCGCAGCACCGGCCCCTTGACGACTGCCCGACTTTCTTTCTCCCTCAATCGCGCCTCAATCGGCGCGCAGCCCGCTGATGTGCGCCACCGACGTGGCGCCCGTGTTGTCGGCATCACCACCCACGATGACCGCCGTCACGCTAGGCACGTCGGGCACTTCGTCGCCAAACGCGCGGCGGAAATCGGCCGCCACGTCGCGGCTTTCTTCAACCCAGGCGCCCACCGCGTCGTGCGTGTTGCGCAGCACGATGTAGCGCACGCGGCGCGTGAAGGCATTCGGGATCAGCGCGCCTTTGGCTTCATGCGCCGCCCACACCCAGCACAGC